>CAZPAT010000076.1:0-6823 GCA_964584485.1 uncultured Bifidobacterium sp. | reverse complement strand
GAGATTCCCGAGGGCGTGATGCTGCCCATCGCCGCCACCGGGTGGGCCGAGGAGTGGGACGACGCCGGCCGCGCCGAGATGGACCACATGCTGTGGCTGTTCCGCGAGTCGGGGCATGACTGGGCGCGCACGCGCCAGGCGATCGACGTGCTCACGGGGTTCCGTCAATGAGGCACAGCTACGTGGGCGACGAGGGCGACTACGCCAAGCTGGCGCTGCTCCGTGCGGTTCAGGACGAGTTCTCGCTCGGGGTGAACTGGTATCTGACCGTGCACGACGAGAAGCCGGGCGCGGGAGGCGGCGACGGCCGCAAGCTCTCGCACCTCACCGACGACGACTGGCACTACCTCGATGCCGCGCTGCTCGATCGCATGCGCTTGAGCCTGGATCGGTGGCTGCGGGGCGACCGCCACATCGCGCACCTGGAGAAGCTGCTGCCGGGGGCGGTGTTCTTCGGCGAGGAGCTGCCCACCGGCCGTGTGCCCCTTGGTGAGCGCGTGGCCGCGCGCGAGGCGTGGCACCGGCAGGCGCTGGACGTGCTCGCAGACGTGGACGTGGTGTTCGTCGACCCCGACAACGGATTCGAGGTGAGAAGCCGCGGGCCCAGGGCCAAGTGGCGGTGCAAGTACGCCACCTACGGCGAGGTGGCCGATTACCTGGCCCGTGGGCAGGCGGTGGTGGCCTACCAGCACCAGCCGCGCACGGCGTGGGCCGATGTGGTGGCGGGGGTGCGCGACCAGTTGCGTGCGCGCGGAGTGTCCACCGCGGAGCCGGGGTTCGTCTCATTCGGATCGCGCGGCTTCTTCCTGATGCACCGGGATCCGGACAGCGTCCGGCGTCTCACCGCCATCGCGCAGCGCGTGGCGGAGCGCTCACCGGTGCCGGGAAGCCCGCGGCTCACCCCCACCGTCATCCCCCCGGCGTAAGCCGCGCCCTTCGTCCGACCGATCACGGGTCGGACGAAGGAGGCCACATGGGAGTGACCGCAGTGATCGCCGGGCTCGCCTGCGTATTCCTGGCAGTGCGGCTGCAGGAGCGCCTGATGACGCGGGACCGGCACATCCGTCGCGGGCTGCTGCCCGTGCCCCGGTTCGGGCGGGAGTTCGCGCGCGGGTACATCAACGGGCTTGCCATCTACGTGTTCGGATCGCTGGGACTGGTGCTGATCGCAGGCGGGGTGTTCCAGATCGCCAGCGCGTAAGCGCACCGCCACCACCGGGCGATAGGTGCACGGAAGCCACGAGGAGGAACGGCGCATGAGCACCATCGAGGAGACCCGCACCCGTGTTCACGAGGTGCTGGAGACGGAGATCGCCCACTCGCACATCGACGGGGATGGGGACATCAACTTCCGCAGCGGCGCCGCGCACGTGTGGGTGCTGGTGCGCTCGCCGTGGGACGACGAGCGCCAGGTGGTGGACATCCACGCCATCACCAACAGCGAGGTGCCGGTGACCGACGACCTGCGCGGGTGGATCGGCGACAAGGCCAACAGCTACATCTTCGGGCACGTGTCGTACTCGCGCGACCCCGACGACCCGGGTATCGCCCGGGTGGGGATGAACCACCGCCTGCTGGGCAACGACGTCACCGACGAGGCCCTGATCCTCGCGGTGCGTGCGGTGGCCTCCAGCAGCAGGCGCGTGGCCCGCGAGGTGAGGGACCGCTTCGGCGGCGACACCTGGCACCCGTTCCCGGAGGGCGAATAGTGACCGGGGGCGACCGCGGCGTGACGCCGGATGAGCTCGAGCGGCGCCTGCAGGCCAACCCCCGCTTCCGGCCGGCACCGGCGTCGCGACGCAACGAGGTAACAATCCGCTTCACCACGGGTCCGCCGAAGGCGGCGCGGACGACGCCCCTGCTGCCGCTGCTGCGCGACATGGACCCGGACGGGGATGACCACCCACTGCAGCTGCACCTCGCGCGGCCGGCGGCCCTGCAGGTGACGCGAACCGGTGACTGGGGTGGCGGCGGCCCGCTGGTGATCGTGCGCGGCATCGCCACCCGACGCGTGCGCGTCACGGACGAGGTGATGGAGTGGTTCGCCGGGGCCACGGAGCAGCGCGGCCCGTTCGGGCGCATGGTGCTCACGCGTCACGGTGACGCCCCGGAGTTCGCTGAGGTCACCGTCGAGTGGGCGGGCTTCATGGACGGCCTCACCGAGGACCGGCTGGCCATCGCCTGCCGGGCTGTTGGCGAGGGCGCGAAGAGCTGCTGCGTGCAGCTGGTGAACCGGTTCGGGGCCGCCGTGCCCACCACCTACTGAGGAGGCCGACATGGCGAAGATATTCCGATGCGGCAAGACCGCCTCCGGTCACGACCCGCACTTCATCCAGGTGCACCGGGCGAAGAACTGGCAACCGGTGACGATCGTGAAGGTGGAGGGTGACGAGATCACCCTGCGGCTGCACGGCGGCGAGGAGCGCGTGGTGAGAAACCACGACACCGCGCGCGTGGAGAGGCTGCTGCGGGCGGGCCACACCGGCTGCTGGATCTCCGGCGCCGGCAACCTGCTGTCGATCGACCGGGGCCCCGCGTCGTCGTCGATGGTGTCGGTCACCACCGACCCCCTGGACGCATGCGGGCCGGGGGTCGGCTAGCCGCCTGGGCGTCCGCGTGGTGGCGGGGCGTTCACCATCCGGCGGGCGGTGAACGCCACCACGGCCACCGCCGCGCACCCGAGGGTGGCGCCGATGGCGAACCAGCTCATCACCCCGGACACGCCTGTGCGGTAGGGGTTGGACAGGTAGTAGTCGATCTCGTTCATCGCAACGCCCAGGCAGATGGCGCCGCCGACGATCGCGAGGATGGCGGCGACCAGCAGTGAGGTCTTCATGCCGGGTGGTCCGAGCCGTTGCCCGGCCGCCTTACGTGCGTGCCGCTAGCCCACCCGCTGGATGGTGAGGTCGTACGAGCCTGCGAACTGCCCCTTCACGCCCCTCCCCACCACCATCAGGTAGAAGGGTCGGCCGTTCGGGGCGCCCGCCACAGTGATGGTCTCGGTGCGCATTCCGGGGCGCACCGACCGGGCGATCAGGTCGGATGGCCGCGTGCGCCGGGACGACCACGACTCGAAGGCGCCGATGTTCAGGCCCACGCTGCGGGGCCGAACCGTGATGCGCGCCCGGCGGCCGGCCGGCACCGAGACCCGGTAGATGTCGATCGGGTCCTTGAGCAGGTCCAGCGTGGCCCGGAACGACACCCGCGAGCGACGGCCGAGCAGGGCCGGGTCGGGCTTGAAGCCCCCTCCCCCGTTCACCCACTTGAACTCCTCGTTGGGCTCGAGCGCGTCCATTGCGGGCTCCGGCGCCGCGAGGGCCGCCGCCAGGTCGAGGGCTCCGTAGCCGTAGGCGCGGTCCCAGCCGCTGCGGCCCAGATCGCGTGCCGAATAGGTGAGGATGCGGCTGAGCTGGTCGGCGCTCAGGTCCGGGCGGTCGGCCAGCACCCGCGCCGCTGCCGCCGCCACCATGGGGGCGGAGAAGCTGGTGCCGTCGGCCTCGCAGTAGCCGTCGGCCGCACCGTCCGCGGTGTCGAACTCCGGCATGCAGGCCACGGTCACGCCCTCGCCCGGGGCCATGATGTCGAGGCTGTTGCTCTGCACCGACCACGCCGCGGGCATGTCGTAGGCGTTCAGCGCGCCCACGGTGAGCACGTGGTAGTCGTTGGCGGGCTGGGTCCACTTCTGCCCCGGCCGGCCGTTGCCGGCAGAGGCCACGACCAATGTGCCCCTGCCGAAGGCCCAGCCCACGGCGTCGCGCAGCTGCCGGCACGCGCCCGCCGCCTCGAAGCCACCCGAGAAGTTGATGACCCTGGCCCCGTCGCGCACGGCCTGCCGCGTGGCGGCCGCCACATCGGTGCACCGGCCCGACGTGCCGTAGAGCCATACGGGCGTGGCGGGGAACATCCCCTGAATTCCCACGCCGTTCTCGGGCGCGCCGATCACGCTCGCCACCATGGTGCCGTGGTTGATCCGCTCGAGCCATTCGACCCCGCCGATGAAGTCGCCGTCCTCGGGCACAGGCCCCGGCCTGCGAAGCGCCACCCATCCGCCCTGCATCTCCGGGTGCCGCGGGTCCATCCACGTCTCGATGATGGCGATGGGCGGGATGGGGTTGGCCGGAGCCGGAAGGCCCGCCGGCACCACCCGAGGAAGCCACGCCTCACGCCCCACCAGCGGATCGGCCCCCACCGCCGGCACCGCCGACGCCGCGAGGGCGACCAGGCCGCCCGCCACCATCGCGCGAACGCGGTTGGGTCGCTGCCATCGCCTGCGGAACATCGTGCCCTCCGGGTCGTGAGAAAACGCTACTCCTGAGCGTCATGCCACGACCGATCGGCCCTTACGCCAACACCCACCGGTACCCGCACCGTAAGAGCGGGGGCGCCGGCGCCCGACACAGGGGCGGAGAGCGGATGAGGAGAGATGAGATGACGAACACGACGGCGGCAGGCACCCTGCCCTTCCAGATCGGCGACACCACCGGGCACCGGGGCATCACGGTGACGCCCCTGTTCCCCGCCGCGGATCCCGTGGCCGGGTACACCTCGCTGGCAGATGCCACCACGCGCGGGTTCACCGTGAAGGAGGTGGACGAGGCCGGGAACGTGGGCGAGTTGGTGGTGGTGAACCCCACCGACCAGCGCGTGCTGATCTACGACGGCGAGGAGGTGGAGGGCGCCAAGCAGAACCGCATCGTGAACGTGTCGGTGCTGGTGGAGGCCGGCAGCACCCTGCCCATTCCCGTCTCGTGCGTGGAGCAGGGCCGGTGGAGCTGGCGGAGCGAGCAGTTCCGCGCCGCCGGCCGCACGCCGTCGCCCGACGTGCGGCGCGCCAAGGCCGAGATGCTCGCGCAGGGCCCCCTCGTGCGCGGCCTGGCGCAGAGCGCGGTGTGGAGCGCGGTATCCGCGAAGGAGGCCGAGCGCGGGTTCCGGTCGGCCAGCAGCGCGCACAGCGACCTGATCGAGCACGAGCGCCCGCGCATCGACGACATGGCGCGGCACTTCCCGCTGCAGCCCGGCCAGTGCGGCATGGTGCTGGGCGCCGACGGGAAGATCGTGTGCATGGACGCCGTATCGCGCCCGGATGTGTTCGCGCGCCTCTACCCGGCGCTTATCACCGGATACATGCTGGACGGTGCCCACCTGGCGGGGCGCCCCGCACCCGCCGACGGCGCGGTCGGGGAGTTCCTGAGCGCGGTCGCGGGCGCCACGCGCACCACGGGCGAGGCCGCGGGCCTCGGCCAGGACATCCGCCTGCAGGGCCCGCGCGTGGTGGGGTCGGGGTTGGTGCTGGACGACGAGGTCATCCAGATGACGGCCTTCGGGCGCGACGACGCGCCGGACAGCCGCCCCGGGTGGCCCGCGCCCCGCATCGCGCGGCCCCGCACCCGGCAGCGCGCGTGGTAGCCACCACCGCCCCCACCACTCCGGGGGTGGCAACCGCGCTCCGGGTGGCCGGCACCCGCCATGGCATCCATGGCGGGTGCCACTGGCGGCGGGTGGCGGAGGTGGGCCTGCACATCGCCGACGCCGAAGGGGTGGATCGCCACGCGGTGCTGCTGTTCGCGATCCTCCACGACTGCCGCCGCGAGAACGACGGGCACGACCCCGGGCACGGCCCGCGGGCTGCGGCGCTGGCCCGTGCCCTCGGCCACTCGGCCCTGGGCGTGAGCCCCCGCGTGCTGGAGCGCCTCGCCGCCGCCATGCATCACCACACCGATGGCCACGTGAGCGACGACCCGCTCATCGGCGCATGCTGGGATGCCGACCGGCTCGACCTTCCGCGGGTCGGGATCGCCCCGGAGCCCGCGTACCTGTCCACGACCACGGCGCGCGACGGCGGCACCATCGCCCGGTTCGCCGACTTCCGGCGGGAGCCCATGACGTGGGAGGATCTGGAGCGATGGAGCACGACGTGAGCACCCGCATCGGCGACGCCCTTGCCTGCGCCTGGCACTGGCACCGTGATCAGGTGCGAAAGGGGGCCGGGCCCGGCGAGGCGCCGGTGCCCTACATGGCGCACATCCTCGGCGTCACCGCCATCGTGGTGGCCGCCGGCGGGGACGATGACGAGGTGATCGCCGCGCTGCTCCACGACGTGCCCGAGGACCACGGAGGGCAGGCGCGCCTCGACGAGATACGCGCGCGATTCGGCGACCGCGTTGCGCACATCGTGGAGGGGCTGTCCGACCACCTGGGCCCCGAGGGCGAGAAGGCCGACTGGTGGGACCGAAAGCGGGCCTACGTCGCGCACGTCACCGGTGCCGACAGGTCCACCCAACTGGTGTGCGCCGCCGACAAGCTCGACAACCTCACCGCCACGCTCGCCGACCATGCGCGCGTGGGTGACGCCGTGTGGGACCGCTTCAAGACCGGCCGTGATGGCCAGGGCTGGTACTACGAGGCCGTGTGCGCGGCCATCGAGGCGGGGCCCAACGCCGACCTCGCCCCGGTGGCGCAACTCAGGGCCCGCATCAAGAAGCTCACCGCCCTGGGGCGGTAGCCCCGGCCCGCAGGCGACGATCCTCTGCACCACCACGCGCGGTGACCAGCGCACGCCGTGCCTCGGCGCAGCATCGGCGCGGCGACGCGATGGGCTGGCGCTGGCGAGCGCCCGGTGTGCAGCGGTCACATCGCGCGCCATGGCCGAGAGGGCGCTGGGGCTTCGCAGGTGGGGGCGAGGCCCCCATGGGGCCGAGGTCGTCAGCGCGCGGGTCACCGCGGCGGCGAGCGGCCCGCACCTCGGCGACCGGGTCCGGCCTCTCATCGGGGTCGGGCCGGGCTTCGCCAACTCTCGAGCAGGATCTGTTGATGCAATAAGTTT
>CAZPAT010000075.1:0-6823 GCA_964584485.1 uncultured Bifidobacterium sp. | reverse complement strand
CTTGAATTTTCCCATGCGGGGAAATCTGCCATGCGCGGTGGACGCCTGCCCGTGATCCGGGTTCTATGCACCATCCGGAACGGCGGTGCGCATGGCGGCCAGCAGGCGCGCGAGGTCGCGGCGATCGGCAGGGCCGAGCGCGCTGACAGAGCCGAAGCCGATGCCGAGCAGCGCCTGTACCCCGGCCTCCATCGCCTCGCGACCGGAGTCGGTCAGGCACACCACGCTGACGCGCCGATCAGCGGGGTCACCGCGGCGCTCCACCAGCCCGGCCTCACCCAGGCGGTCGACCAGGTACGTGGCGCTGGAGCCATGAATGAGCAGCAGATCCCGCAGCCGCATGATGGGCAGCTGCCCGTCCCGGGTGAACGAGAGCAGAAGCAGCACCTCGAACCGCGAGAGGTTCAGCCCCAGCGGCCGGAGGGCGGCCTCCAGTTCGCGGATCATCAGCGCATAGGTGCGCAGCATCGACACCACCACCGTGAAGCGGTCGGCCCCCGGGTACCGGGCGTCCCACTGCTGGCGTGCCTTGTCCACCGGGTCATCGGCCATGGCGTGATGGTAGTCGGATGTGCGATTGTTTGACATCCGAATATCTCCGGGCGATACTTCTCGCGTGACCGGCCACCTCACCGACGCGCAGCGCGACGCCCGGGACCTCGCCCGCGAGTTCGCCGGCGGGGAGATCGCCCCGCATGCCGCCGACTGGAACGCGCGCGTACATGTGCCCCTCGATCTGCTGCGCCGCATGGGTGACCTTGGCCTGCTGACCCCGACGATCCCCGAGGAGTACGGCGGGCCGGGCCTGGACGCCACCTCCCTGTGCCTGATCGTGGAGGAGATCGCCCGGGCCGATGCCGGCGTGGCGGTGGCCGTGGCCGTGCAGAACGGCCTGGTGGGGGCTCCGCTGATGAGGGCCGGCACGGAGGAGCAGAAGCGCCGGTGGCTGCCCGAACTGGCGAGCGGCCGGACGATGGGCTGCTACGCGCTGACCGAGCCCGACGCGGGATCCGACACCGCCGCGCTCTCCACGCGCGCGCGGCCGGACGGCGACGGCTGGCGCATCACCGGCGCCAAGCAGTGGATCAGCAACGGCGGGTTCGCCGACCTGTTCGTGGTGTTCGCGCGGACCGGGGAGGAGGGCGCCCGTGGAGTAAGCGCCTTCATCACCCCTCACGCTGAGGGGCTGGAGGCGGGGGCGGAGATCCCGAAAATGGGGCTGCACACGTCATCCACCGTGGGTCTGTCCTTCGACGAGGTGCCGGTGGCGGGCGACGCCATGCTGGGCGCGGAGGGAGAGGGACTCAAGTTGGCCCTGGCGACGCTGGACGGAGGGCGCATCACCATTGCCGCCCAGGCGTGCGGAATCGCACAGGCATCCCTCGACCTGGCGGTGCGCTATGCGAGCGACCGGGATGCCTTCGGTGGCCCCATCGCCCGGTTCCAGGGAGTGCAGTTCCCCATCGCCGATGTGGCCGCACAACTCGATGCCGCGCGCCTGCTCACCCTGCACGCGGCCGGACTTCGCGATGCCGGCCAGCCTCACGGGGCAGCCGGGGCGAAGGCCAAGCTGTTTGCGTCATCGGTGGCCGTGCGCGCCGCCGACGTCGCGGTGCAGACGCTGGGGGGCTACGGCTACTCGGCGGAGTACGACGCCGAGCGGCTCTACCGCGACGCCAAGATCACCGAGATCTACGAGGGCACCAGCCAGATCCAGCGCCTGGTGATCGCCCGCGACCTGCTGGGCGACGCGGCGCGCTGACGCCGTCTACGCCGGCCGGCGTGCGACGGCGAAGGTCTTGGCGAAACGGTAGCGGTACAGGCCGTCAGGGTCGGCCGCCGCGCGGAAGGCCGCCCGCATGCGCGCAGGCGCATCGGCCTGCTGAGGCGCGGGCAGGTCGTCCCATAGATGGGTGGCCACGGCATCCATGCGGTCAGCGATGGAGTCGGGCGGCACGGCGCGCTCGCGCACCTCGGCCCAGATGTCCACCGCCGCAAGGCCCGCAGATTCCAGAGACCCCGAAAGCCACCCCAGGGTGATCTCGTTCGACACGATGGAGTCGCCCAGCCGTGACAACGGCGGGCCGGCAGCGTGCATGAGGTCCACGGTGGGCCGGTCGTGCCCCTCCCCCGGCGCGAGGATGGCCACGACACCGCCGGGGCGCACCACGCGGGCCATCGCTCGGATTGCCGCACCCCGATCCGGCATCCAGTGCAGCGCCATGGTGCAGATCACGAGATCAGCCCAGCCCGCCGGCACGCCGGTGGACACCGCATCCACCGCGCGCAGGTCGGCATGCACGCCCGGGTGCGCCGCCAGGTGGCCGGCGAACACATCCAGCATGGGACGCGACGGATCCACGCCGATCACCTCGCGCACGCCGCCACGGGCGATCACCTCCATAGTGGCGAACCCCGTGCCGCAGCCGATGTCCACCACGCGCGCGAATGGCTCATCATCAAGCGCTGCCACAAGTCTGCGCGACCCGGCACGGTTCAGCGCCACCAGTTGCTCGTAGGCGATGGCGCTGCGGTCGAACGAAGCCGCGGGATCGTTTGCGGTGCCCATGCATGCGTTCCTACACCCCGCGGGGGCACGCCGCCCCCGCGCGGGGCGTCCTACGATGGGAGCGTGATCACCATCACCGGACCCTCGTACTTGGATGTGCTGATGCGCATCCCGCACCTGGCGCAGGAGGGCGAGAAGGTGCGAGGCCAGGTGGTGCGCGAGAGCCCGGGCGGCGGTGCCATGAATACCGCGGCATGGCTGGCCACCCGGGACGCCGACGTGCGCCTGGTGACCACGCGGGGCGCGGACAGCGAGGGGCGCATGCTCACCGACGCCTGCGAGGGCGTGGGGCTGGCCGTGGACTGGGTGCCGTGTGAGCGCACCGCGCGGGCCCTGGTTCTGGTGCCGCGGGGCGGTGAGCGCACGATCTACACCGGGCACCTGCACCCGCCACGCGATGAGGAGATCCTCGGGGTGATCGGCGACGGCGACACGGGCGTCACGTGGTCGGCCTGGCGGCACACGGAGTTGCGCGTGGCCGCGGCGGCACACGGCAGCATCAGGGCCACCGATGCGCGCGCCATCGAGGAGGACGCGGCGGCGGGGCACCAGTGGGACCTCTACATCGGATCGGCCAGCGAGAACCCGGGCGGCGTGGCCGACGCCGATCTGGCGGCCACCGGCGCCCGGTGGTGCGTACTCACCGACGGCGCGCGCGGAGGCCGGGTGTGGGAGCGCGGCCGGGGGTGGCGCGCATTCGCGGTGGCGCCGCTTCCCGCGGATGAGCTCGCGGACACCTGCGGTGCGGGTGATGCCTTCGCCGCGGGCGTGCTGCAGGCACTGGACGGGGGCGCGGACATCATGGATGCCTGCGCCCATGGTGCTGCGGTGGCCGCGCAGTGCCTGCGGCAGGTGGGATCATTCCCCGGGGGCCCGGTGGGCCACCCGACCGCGGCGCGCCCCTGATCAGCACGCGATTCGGTGGATGAGGTCTGCGGTGGCGCGCGGGTCGGCGAGCATGGCGTCGTGGCCCGCAGCGATGGAATGCATGCGCCAGCCCTCTGCACGAGCACGCGCAGCCGACGCGGTCAGGCTGGCGAGCGGCGGGGCGGTGTGCTCGATGTAGTGGCGCTCCCGCGCCGCGAGCGCCGCCGGGTCATACCGCACGGCCCGGTCCACGCACCGGGCCGGGAAGTCCGTGAGGCGCGCACCCACGGAGGCGCGCAGGGCGGGGGGCACGGCCCACTGGTCGAGAAAGGCGTCCGTCGCGGGCACGCGGAGGCCGTCGCCGTCATTCGCGATCAACGCGCGGTACCGGTCCGCCACCTCGGGCGGCTCGACGTCCAGCAACGACTCACCGGGGTCGGCGAGGAAGGCCCCGATGGCCACCACCCGGCGCACCCGCGACCCGGCGCGGTCGGCCACCGGCCCGGCGAGGACCCCCGCGTAGGAGTGCAGCACCAGCGTGGCGCGGTGCATGTCCTCCATCTCCAGTGACGCGAGGATGTCCTGTACGTGCGTGTCCACGTCGACGTCGGGCGTGAGCAGATGGGCCCGGTCGCCGCAGCCGGTGAGCGTGGGGGCATGACAGCGGTGCCCACCGGCGCGCAGGAGTTCCTCCACGGGCCTCCAGCACCACCCGCCGTGCATTGCGCCGTGGACGAGCAGGACATCGGCCATGGCGCGGCGCTCAGGCGGGCGTGGGCTCGGGACGGCCGCGGCGGCCGCGCATCTTCGCGCGCATCGCGTTGCGGCCCATCTCGATCATCGGACCCGGAAGGCGGTGGATGCGCGTGAGCACCTGGTCGAGGGCATCCACGAACCACGCGACGTCGTCGTCGGAGATGACGTAGGGCGGCATCAGGCGGATGATGGGGTCGTGCGTTCCGGTCACCTGCGTGAGCACCCGGTGGCGCGAGAGCAGCGGCATCACCACCAGTTGCGGGAACAGGCTGCCGTGCATGGCGTGCACGGCGTCCCAGGCCATCTTGCGACGCCCCCCGGAGGGCTGCTGCAGTTCGATGGCCACGAGGCACCCGAGGCCGCGGGCCTCGCGCAGCACCTCGTGGCGATCCCGCAGTGCGTTGATGCCATCCACCAGCATGCGGCCCTGCCGGGCGCTGCGGGCGAGCATGTCATCGTCGTCCAGCACGCTGAGGGTGGCGAGGCCCGCGGCCATGGCCAGGTTGTTGCGGCCGAAGCTGGATGAGTGCACCCAGCAGCGGTCCATGCGGCTGAACACCGCGGAGTAGATCTCACGACGGCAGATCGTCGCGGCCACGGGCACGTACCCCCCGGACAGTGCCTTGCTGGTGGCGATGATGTCGGGCTCCAGGCCGAACTGCTCGAAGGCGAACATGGTGCCCGTGCGCCCGTAGCCCGTGGCCACCTCATCGCAGATGAGGAGCGTGCCGTATCGGCGGCACAGCGCCTGCACCTCATTGAGGAACCCCCCGGGAGGCAGGCGCACGCTGTGCCCGGGCACGCACTCCACGATGACCGCAGCGCAATCCTCGGGCGCCAGTACGCGCTCCAGGTGGGCCAGGTCGCCGGGCTCCACCTCATCACCCGGCAGCAGCTGGCCGAACCCCTCGCGGAACTCATCCCCGCCCATCACCGACAGCGATCCCAGGGTCAGCCCGTGCCAGCCGCCACGGAAGTGCACGAACCGGTCACGGCCCGTGGCGGCCCGGGCGAACTTGAGCGAGGCCTCCACCGCCTCGGTGCCCGAGTTGCAGAAGTAGACGGCATCGAGGTGGTCGGGCGTGCGCTGCACCAACGCCTCCGCAAGCAGGCCGGCCAGCAGCGCGCAGTCCATCTGCACCGTGTTGGGCAGGTCCATGTCGAGCACGTCCCGGATGGCCCGGGCCACCACGGGGTTGTTCCGGCCGATGGCCGCCACCCCGAAGCCCCCGAGCATGTCGAGGTAGCGATCGCCGGCGTCATCCCACAGGTAGGCACCCTCGCCACGCGCGTACACCCGGTCGAACCCGATGGTGCGGAACACGTCCACGAGGGTGGGGTTGACATGCCGCTCATGCAGCGCGTAGTTCTCGCCGGCGCGGTCTGCCACCAACTGGGTGATGTCGAAGGCCATGGCGCGGCACCGTACTCCCGTTTGCGGGGCGCCGGGGGCGCCGCGCTGGTACATCACGCCCCGCATGCCATGGCTGCTCGTCATCACCGCGGGCTTCTTCGAGGTCGCCTTCGCGACGCTCCTGAAGCTCTCGAACTCGTTCACCCGCATCTGGCCCACCATCGGCTTCGCCATCTGCGCGATCCTGAGCTTCGGGCTGCTGTCGTGGGCGCTGCGCTACCTGCCCATCGGAACGGCCTACGCGGTGTGGACGGGAATAGGCGCGGCGGGAACGGCCGCCCTCGGCATCTGGGTGTTCAACGACCCCGCCACCTTCGCCCGCATCCTGGGCATCGCGATGATCGTCGGCGGCGTGATCGTGCTGAACCTCACCGGCTCGCACTGAATCGGCGCTGGCCGCCCACCGCGGTGCCGGCCCGTGAGGGTGGCCGGCGGTGCCTAGCCGGCAGAGCCCAGGCGGTGCACGGCGATCAGGCTCGTGGCGCCCGGGGTGGCCACCTGCGGACCGCTGGTCAGCACCACGCGGGCGCCATCGGGCAGGCCCAGGCGCTCCTGTGCACGGCGGAGGCTGCGCTCCACCAGGGCATCGATGGGTTCCTCCGGCCTCTGGTGGAGCGGCTCGGGGATGACGCCCCACTCGAGGGCGAGGTGGCGGGCAACCTCGGCATCGCTGCACAGGGCCAGGATCGGACGGCGCGGACGGAACCGCGCGGCCGCGCGGGCCGAGCCGCCGGTCTCGGTGGGGATGACGAGCGCCTCGGCCTTGATCTCCCGGGCCAGCAGCACCGCCGCGCGCATGACCGATTCCCCGGTGGTGCGCCCCTCCTCGCGTGAGCCGCCCTCCACGATCAGCGGCGTCACGCCGTCCTGGGCGTCCAGGGCGATGGCGGCCATCTGCTGGATGGTCTCCACCGGGTAGCGCCCCACGGCGGTCTCGCCGGAGAGCATCACGCACGAGGTGCCGTCGATCACGGCGTTCGCGACGTCCGACGCCTCTGCGCGCGTGGGCTCGGGGGCGGCGATCATCGACTCCAGCATCTGCGTGGCGGTGATGACCATCTTGCCGCGCTCGTTGGCCGCCTGGATTATGCGCTTCTGCAGCAGCGGGACGCGCGACACACCCGCCTCCACGCCCAGGTCGCCACGCGCCACCATCAGCGCATCCGCGGCGTCGGCGATCTCCTCCAGGTGCTCGATGGCCGACAGCGTCTCGATCT
>CAZPAT010000074.1:0-6824 GCA_964584485.1 uncultured Bifidobacterium sp. | reverse complement strand
AAGCGGGCGACCGGGCTCGAACCGGCGACCCTCAGCTTGGGAAGCTGATGCTCTACCAACTGAGCTACACCCGCGGGTCGCCGCAAGGGTAGCGCACCGGCTACATGCGGTCGGGCGCCTCCACGCCGATCAGGCCGAGGCCCGCGGCGATGACCGCGCGGGTGCCGCGCAGGAGGTCCAGGCGGAATGCCACGACCTCAGGCGCCTCCCCCACCACGCGGCAGCGGTGGTAGAAGCCGTGGAAGTCGCGGGCGAGATCCATCAGGTAGGCGGCCACCCGGTGAGGCGACCGGCGTGCCTCGGCCTCGCGGACCACCTCGGGCCAGCGGCACAGCGACAGCAGCAGGGCACGCTCGGATAGGTCCAGCGCCGCGGGCGGCGCGGCGTCGGCGGGAGCCTCGGGGTCCTGCGCGAGGATGCCGGCGATTCGCGCGTGCGCGTACTGCACGTAGTACACCGGGTTCTCGTTGCCCTCGGCGCGCGCCACGTCCAGGTCGAGGTCGAACGCGGTCTCGTGGCTGCGCTGCACCAGGAAGAAACGTGCGGCGTCCACGCCGATGTCATCGATGAGCTCACCGAGGGTCACCAGGGTGCCCGCGCGCTTGCTCATGCGCTTGGCCTCGCCGCCCTCGGTGAGCGACACCAGCTGCACGATGGGGACCTCGAGCATCGCCGGGTCGTGACCGCCCGCGGCGATCACCGCGCGCAGGCGCGCGATGTAGCCATGGTGGTCGGCCCCCAGCACGTCGAGCAGGAGGTCGTCGCCGCGCCCGGCCTTGTCCAGGTGGTACGCGACGTCGGCGGCCAGGTACGTGGTGCTGCCATCCGAGCGCCGCAGCACGCGGTCCTTCTCATCGCCGTAGGCGGTGGTGCGGAACCAGAGCGCGCCCTCGCTCTCGTAGGCGTCGCCCGAGGCCACCAGCGCTTCGAGCCCACGTGCGACGGCGCCGCCCTCGTGCAGGGTCGTCTCGCTGAAGAAGGCGTCAAAGCGCACGCGGAACCGCTCGAGCTCGGCCACCATGGCCCCGAGCATCAGCTCCTTTCCGCGTGCCGCGAACAGGGCGAGCACCTCGGGGTCGGGCGGGTCGAGACGGTCCCCGTAGGTGTCGCCCACCTGGTCGCGCATGGCCTGCGCGATGGCCACGACGTAGTCACCCTGGTAGCCGTCGTCGGGCACCGGCGTGGACAGGCCGAGCAGCTGCCCGTAGCGGGCGGCCACCGACGCGCCGAACAGCTCCATCTGGCGGCCCCAGTCGTTCACGTAGAACTCGCGCGTCACCCGGTGCCCGGCGTAGGCGAGGATGCGTGCGACGCCGTCGCCGTAGGCCGCCTGCCGCGCATGCCCTACATGCGGCGGGCCCGTGGGATTGGCCGACACGAACTCGATCAGCACGCGGGTGGGCGGGTCGGCCTGGCCGCGGCCGTAGGCGTCGCCCGCCGCGACGATCGCCCGTGCCGCATCGGCGAACCACCCCGGGCTGAGCGTGAGATTGATGAAGCCCGGTCCCGCGACCTCCGCGGATTCCACGTACCGGCCGAGATCCGGCGCGGCGCCGATGCCGGCCACGAGATCGGCGGCGATCTCCCGGGGGTTCCGCCCCGCGGCCTTGGCGAGCGTCATCGCGACATTGGTCGCGAGGTCGCCGAACTCCGGGTTGGCCGGGGGCTCGAGCACCGCCATGGCCTCGGGCACGCCGGCCACCCGGGCCGCCTCATCTCCGAGGGCGCGCGCAAGGGGTGTGATGGGGCTCGGGATCGGCACGGCGCGCGATGCTAGCGAGCGCCGCCCGCGCGCGGGTAGGGATGGCCAGCCAGGTCCGCCAGAGCGCGGTAGACCTGCTCGGCCAGCACGACCCGGGCGAGCTGGTGGGGCAGCGTGAGCGGGCCGAGGGACA
This sequence comes from uncultured Bifidobacterium sp., assembly GCA_964584485.1. Classification (GTDB taxonomy): domain Bacteria; phylum Actinomycetota; class Thermoleophilia; order Miltoncostaeales; family Miltoncostaeaceae; genus SYFI01. Next base: position 4,929 of record CAZPAT010000074.1, on the reverse strand, counting down.
TCCGCTCGTCCGCGGCGGCAGCCACCTGCGGATCGAGGCCGATGGCACCGCCGATGAGGAACGCGGTCGGCCGGGGATCCTCGAGGCGGCGGCCGAGCCACGCGGCCAGCGCCTCGCTGCTCGCCGGCTGCCGGCCGCGGGAGTCCATGGCCACCACGTGCGCGCCGTCCATCACCTTGGCGCGCATGCGCTCCCCCTCCCGGCGGAAGACCTGATCGTCGCCCCTCTGGACGGGCTCGGCGGCCACCTCGTGCACGCGCAACTCGGCCATGCGCGCGATGCGCGACTCGAAGTCGGCCCCGGCGTCGGCGAGCGGCGGGCGGAGCCGCCCGACGACGACGAACTGGATGAGTCGGCTCACGCGGTTACTGTAGGTCCCGGTGAGCGACCGCATCGCCATCATCAGCGACGTCCACGGCAACCGCCATGCCCTCGAGGCCGTGCGCCGCGCCATCCGCCAGGCGGCCATCACGCGGGTGTGGTGCCTGGGCGACATGGTGGGCTACGGCGCGCATCCGGCGGAGTGCCTGCGTGTGTGCGTGCACGACTCCGAGCGCTGCATCGCCGGCAACCACGACCTGGCAGCGGCCGGCCGCGTGGGCGTGGAGACCTTCTCCGCACCGGCCCGCGCGGCCATCGAGTGGACCCGGGGGCGCCTGGACCGGAACGCGCGGGACCGCCTCGCGGTGCTGGAGCCCGCGGACACCGCGGACCCGGTCGCACTGTTCCACGCAAGCCCCCGCGACCCCGTGTGGGAGTACGTGATCACGGGCGAGCATGCCCGCGCGGCGTTCGATGCCCACCCGGCACGGGTCATGATGATCGGGCACACGCACCTGGCCGGGGCGTGGCGGCTGTCGACCGACGGGCGCCTGGACGGCGGTCTGGTGCGCGGTGAGGAGACCCTCTCGATCGCTGACGGCCGGTGGCTCATCAACCCCGGGTCGGTGGGCCAGCCGCGCGATCTGGATCCGCGGGCGTCCTGGGCGATCCTCGACCTGGATGCCCTCACCCTGAGGTTCAGGCGTACCCCGTACGACGTCCCCGGGGCCCAGAACGCCATCCAGGCCGCCGGACTTCCCACCGATCTCGGCGCCCGCCTGGCGGAGGGCCGGTGACCGCCTACCTCGACCACGCGTCGGCCTGGCCCCCATCCCCCGCGGTACGCGATGCCATGGCACGCTGGATCGGCCATGCGGGCAGCCCCATGTCGGTGCACGAACACGCGCGCGGGCCCCATGAGGCGATCGAGCAGGCGCGCGAGGCCGTGGCCGCGATCACCGGCTGGCCACCGGAGTCGGTGGTGTTGACCTCCGGTGCCATCGAGGCGCGCAGCCTGGCCCTCAAGGGCAGTGCGGGCGTCCGCGGCGCCGCGGGACCGGAGATCGCCGCCGACCCGCTGGCCCATGGGTCGGCGCTGGCCGCGGCGCGCTCGCTCACCCGTCGCGGTGGAGAACTGCGCCTGGCGGAGGTCGACGGCACGGGGGACGTCCCCGAGCCCGCGCTGCGGCAGGCCGCCGACGGCGCGGACATCATCGTGCTCACGCACGGGCAGGCCGAGGTGGGGACCGTGCGCGACGTCGCCACGCAGGTGGGGGTGGCCCGCGCCGTGGCATCGGCCGCCACGCTGGTGCTGGATGCGGGCGAGACGGCGGGGCTCATCCCCATCCCCGATGGCCTTGGGGCCGACATGGTGGTGATCGACGGACGATCGCTGGGCGGCCCGGCATGGGCGGGTGCGCTGCTGGTGCGACCGGGGACGCTGCTGCACCCGCTCATCGAGGGCGGCCCGGAGGAGGGCGGCAAGCGGGGCGGCCCGCACGATGTTCCCGGGATCGCCGGGCTCGGCGCGGCGGCGCGCGAGGCCCTGGCGGACATGCCCGCGCGTGCCGCGCGCATGCGCCGGCAGGCCACGCGACTTGCCCGCGGCCTGTGCGCGGTGCCCGGCACGCGGCTGAACGGGCCGGGTCCGGATGAGCGCCTGCCGGGCCACGTGCAGGTGTCGGCCGTCGGCGTGGAGGGCGAGGCGGTGGCGCTGGCCATGGCCGCGCGCGGGGTGGCCGTGGCACCGGGATCGGCCTGCACCTTCGGCGCGGGCAAGGCGTCACCGGTGCTCGAGGCCATGGGCGCGGACGACGGTGTCGCGCGGTCCGCCGTGCTGATGACCGCGGGGCCGGGCACCACCGACGACGAGGTGGACGAGGCCATCCGCGCCTACGCCGACGCCGTGCAGGTGCTGCGCGCCATGGCACCTTCATGAGCGACGCCCCGGCCCGCCGCGTGGATGCCCTTGGCACGTGGTGCCCCGTGCCCGTGACCCTGGCCCGTGACGCGATCCGCCGCATGGCATCGGGCGAGGTGCTCGAGGTCCTCGCCGACGACCCGATGGTGTTCCTGGACCTCCCCGCCTGGTGCCACGACGCCGGGCACGAGGTGGTGTCGATGGAACAGCGGGCGGACATCATCACCACGCGCATCCGCGTGGCCTGATCCGCCCGGCGTTACTCCCCCGCCGACACCGCCTCGGCGATCATCATCCTGTTCCAGGTGTTGATGCCGGCGATGGTGAAGACCAGCTGCACCAGTTCGTCATCGGGGAACATCCGTGCCGCGGCGTCCCATGTGTCCTCGGCCGCGGACCCTTCGGCCTGCGCGAGTTCGTCCGTGCGGGTGAGCAGGTCGGTCAGGGCCAGCGCGGTGCGCTCGCGCTCGTCGAACACCTCGGATGCGCGCCAGTCGGCCGTCGCCGCGATCCGGGCGTCGTCAAGCCCGGCCTTCTGTCCGGCGCGGATGTGCGTATCCACGCAGTAGCGGCAGTTGTTCACCCGCGAGGCGCGCAGCTTCACCAACTCGGACAGCGCGTGGTCGGGGTGCCCCGCCCGGGTGAGCCCGGCAAGCGCCCGGTAGCCATCCGGGGACTGCGCCTTGACGTGTATGCGGTCGGAGATGCCGCCCATCACGCGAAACGATAGGCGATGAGGCCGAGGCCGATGACCAGGCCCGCGATGCCGAGGCCAAGGCCCCACCAGGCCATGCTGCGCCCCGCGATGCGGTCGTCGTCACCGATGTCGCGCAGCGCCAGCGCGCCGAAGATGATCGCAAGCGTCGAGCACACCACGGGGAACACCAGGATGCCGACGATGCCGAGCACGAGCGATGCCGTCGCGCGCCCCGACCGCTGCTGCGGCGCGCCCGGGCCCGACCCCGCCGGCGGCGGCGGGGGGAATCCGGCGTCGCCGGGCTGGTCGGTGCCGGCCTCGCCGTCGTCGCTGACGTGCTCGGTCCACTGCGTGCCGTCCCACCACCGGAGCTGATGCCGGCCCGATGGGTCGGGAAGCCATTCCTGGGGGCGCGTGCTCATCGGCGCGGCATCCTAGCCCGCGGCGTCCACGAGGACGTCCCCGGTCATGGCCGCGGGCGCGTCCCAGCCCATCAGCGCGCATGCGGTGGGGGCCACGTCACCCAGCTTGCCCTCGCGCAAGGGGAGCCCGGGGCGGTCGATCCAGAGCGGAACGGGGTTGGTGGTGTGCGCGGTGTTGGGGCTGCCGTCGGGCTCGATCATGGCCTCGGAGTTGCCGTGGTCGGCGGTGACCACCAGCAGTCCACCAGCCGCGGCGACCGCCGGGCGGATGTCGCCCATGCAGCGGTCGACGGCCTCGATGCCGCGTACTGCGGCCGGCACGACGCCCGTGTGCCCCACCATGTCCGCGTTCGCGAAGTTGATGACGAGGAACTCCCGTCCACCCTCCGCGAGCGCGCCCACGACCGCGTCACGGATGCCCGCGGCGCTCATCTCCGGTGCCTCGTCATAGGTGGCCACGTGCTGCGGGCTCTGCACCAGGTTGCGCTCCTCGCCCGCGAACGGCTCCTCGCGGCCGCCGTTGAAGAAGTAGGTGACGTGGGCGTACTTCTCGGTCTCGGCCACGTGCAACTGACGCCGCCCGGCGTCGCTCACGGCCTCCGCGAGGCCATGCCGCACGTCCTCCGCCTCGAAAGCCACCGGGTAGGTCCACTCGCTGCGCAGGCGGGTCATGGTGGTGATGGCCGGAAGCGGCGGATCCCCGCCGCGGTCGAAGCCGTCGAACGACGGGTCGCCCAGTGCCTGGGTGATCTGCCGCGCCCGGTCCGGGCGGAAGTTCCAGACGAGCACCTGGTCCCCGGGGCGGATGCGGCCTGCGGACGGGTCGCCGACCACCCACGGCTCGATGAACTCATCCGTGACGCCGGCGTCGTAGGAGCGCTGCACGGCATCGGATGCCGTCGCCGCGGCGTCGCCCCGGCCGTTCACCATGGCGTGGTAGGCACGGCCTGTGCGGTCCCACCGGTGGTCGCGATCCATGGCCCAGTAGCGCCCCACCACCGTGCCGATGACGGCTCCGCGGCCCTCGAGGTCGCGGATGGCGGGCAGCGCCGAGTCCGGACGCGAATCGCGGCCGTCGGTGATGGCGTGCACCACCACGCGCTGCACGCCGCGGTCGCGGGCAGCATCGAGCAGGGCCACCAGATGGCGCTGGCTGGCATGCACCCCGCCGGTCCCCACCAGGCCCACCAGGTGCAGGGTGGCACCGCTCGCGGCGTCCAGCGCGGCGCCGATCGCGGGGACCCCCCCGAGACCCCCGGGGGCCTGCACGGCCTCGTCGATGCGCACCAGCATCTGCGGAACGCGGCGGCCCGCGCCCAGGTTCAGGTGCCCCACCTCGCTGTTGCCCATCTGGCCATCGGGCAGGCCCACCGGCAGGCCGCTCGCCTGCAGTCGCGTGGCCGACCCCTCGCGCGCGAGGGCATCGAGCACGGGCGTGCGCGCCAGGTCAACCGCGTTGCCGGGGCCCGGCGGCGCGATGCCGAACCCGTCGATCACCACGAGGACCAGGGGACCGCTCACCCGGCGGCCGCCACGATGCGCGCGAACGACTCCGGATCGAGGCTGGC
>CAZPAT010000073.1:0-6843 GCA_964584485.1 uncultured Bifidobacterium sp. | reverse complement strand
CCGATGAGGCCCCGGACGATCCCTCCGAGCGCGTGGTGCCCGTCGAGCGCATCTCGCGCCTGCTGGCCCTGATGACGCGCCTGCTGTCCGCATGCGGAAGGTCCTACGAAGCCGAGGTCCCGTGCGCGGAGCTCCGGGCGGAGCTCAACCTGACCCAGGATGCCCTGGAGGAGGACCTCACCCTCCTCAACCTCATCAATTTCGGTGGGGGGTGCTACGCCCTGTTCGCCCAGGTCGAGGGCGACGTGGTGATGGTGCAGAAAGAGGTCTACGGCGACCAGTTCTCGCGCCCGGCACGCCTGTCGCCACTTGAGGCCAAGGCGCTGCTGTGGGCCCTCGACTTCGTGGGCGGCCGCCTGCCCCTGGTGGGCGAGGAGTCCCTTGGCTCGGCCCGCGCGAAGATCGAGAGGGCCGTGGGGGGCGAAACGTCCACCGGAGTGGAACTGGGGACCGTCCAGACGGCCAGCGAGCCGGTGGGCGCCATGCTGGCCCGCGCGGTGCGGGAGGATCGCGTGCTCGAGATCGACTACTGGAACGAGTCGCGTGGCGAGGTGACCAAGCGCGAGATCGAGCCCCACATGCTGATGAATTCCCGCGACGCCTGGTACCTGGTGGCGCATTGCCGTCGTGCCGGCGAGCAGCGCACGTTCCGCCTCGACCGCATACGCGGGGCCACGCCTCTGGATGAACACTTCGAGCGGCGCCCCGAGGTGCGGGCCGTGCCCTACCAGCCGTGGGGCGCACGCGGTGCCGACGAGCCGCATGCCAACATCGCAACGGTGTGGTGCAGCCCGGCGATCGCCCGCTGGCTCGCGGAGGAACATCCATCGGCCGAGCGCTTCTCCGACGGCTCCGTCATCGTCGAGATCCCATACGCCAGCGACGAATGGCTGGTGCGCGAGATCACCAAGCATGGCGGCGAGGCAGTGCTGCACACCCCGGCCGACACCCGCGCCGTGGTGGCCGAGCACGCCGAGCACCTGCTTGCGCGCTACGCCACCGCGGGAGCACGCCGCTAGCCACGCGCGTCGCCGCGCTCCGCCCGGGGTGCCGCGGTCACGGCACGGAACAGCCCTCCGGGGTCGCGCGCGATGATCCCTGATATCTCCAGCCGGGCCAGCGCTGCCGCCACCTCGCCGATGCCCAGCCCGGTGGCGGCCGCCACGGCGTCGGCCCCCAGGGGCTCCCGGGCGACCACCGCACGCACGGCAGCATCGGTGCCAGATGCGGCCGCGGGCACGGGGGCCTCCCGCCAGGCGCCATGGCGCACCTCGGCCACGACGTCCTCTGCCCCCTCGCACAACCCGGCGCCGGCCCGCAGCAGCGCATTGCAACCGGCGGACATGTCGGCGCCCGGCCATCCCGGCACCGCCAGCACCGGGGTGCCGTTCTCCATGGCGAAGTCAGAGGTGATCAAGGCGCCGGATCGGGCCGCCGCCTCCACCACCACCACCGCGTCGGCCATGCCCGCAACGATGCGATTACGCGCGGGGAACCTCCACGGCGCCGGGTCCGTGCCGGGCCAGTACTCGCTGACGACGGCCCCGTCACGGGCGATGCGCTCCGCAAGGGCACGGTGTCGTCGCGGATGCACGCGGTCAACGCCGGAGCCGAGCACCGCAATGGTCACGCCGCCCGCCTCGAGCGCGCCCTCATGCGCCGCGGCGTCAATGCCCCGGGCGAGCCCGCTGATGACCACGGCTCCCCGTGTGGCCAGATCACGCGCGATGGCACCGGCCAGTTGCCGGCCGGCGCCCGTCGGCCGTCTGCTGCCCACGATCGCCACGCATGGTGCGTCATGTGCGGATCGGAGCGCGGAGGCCATGCCCACTGTGCCGAACAGGCCGAACGGAGGGTCGAAGATCGTTCGCAACCGGTCCGGATATCCCGCTGCCGTGATCGGCACATACGCGATGCCCATCCGAGCCAGTTCCGCGCGCGTGGCATGCGCCTGGAACCCATCGCGGGCCCCCGTCGCCCGCCGGGCCACATCGGGGCGGGAGCGCAGCAGCGCGCTCATCCGGGGCCCGGGTGCCGCCCAGAGGGCCTCCGGGCCCCCGGCCTCGCGCGCGGCACGCTGGAGGTCGCGCGCGAGCACGTGCGCGAGCCACGCGAGGCCCAGGGGCCAGTCAGCGTCCGATGTGGTCACGTGAGCGCCCCGGCGCTGCGGAATCTCAGCGCCTCGGCGAGGTGGTCCCCGCCGACGCGCTGAGCCCCTGCGAGATCGGCCACGGTGCGCGCGACGCGTATCACCCGGTCGCACCCGCGGGCCGATAGGCCAAGGCGATCCACCGCGGCGCCCAACAGGTCGCGGGCGTGCTGGTCGAGGGCCGCCGCCTCGCGCGCCGGCGCCGCGCCCAGCCGGGCGTTCGGGATCCGCTGGCCCCGTGCGTGCTGCGCACGGCGCGCCTGCTCCACCCGTCCGCGCACATCCGCCGTGGACTCGCCCGGCGCCTCGTGCTCCAGCATGTCGCGGCGGTCCAGTCGCGCGAGGTCAACCCGCAGGTCGATCCGGTCGGCGACCGGGCCGGAGATGCGGGCACGATACGCCTCCGCGGCCGCAGGGGCGCATATGCATGCGCGCGCCCGATCGCCTGCGTGGCCGCACGGGCACGGGTTGCCGGCGCACACCAGCATGGGCTCTGCGGGGAAACAGGCGGACCCGCGCGCGCGCGTGACCCGGATGACACCCTCCTCGAGGGGCTGGCGGAGGGCATCGAGCGCCGCAGGGGGAAACGCGCAGACTTCGTCGAGGAACAGCACCCCGAGATGCGCCAGGGTGATCTCACCCGGCCGCGGCACCCTTCCTCCCCCCACCAGACCGGCAGCGCTGGTGGTGTGGTGGGGCGCCCGGAAGGGCCGCTGGGTGACGAGCGGCTGCCCCGGTGCCAGCAGCCCGGCCACGGAGTGGACCCGCGTCACGGCGATGGCCTCGTCCACGCGCATGCGCGGCAGGATCCCCGGCAGGCGACGCGCCAGCATGGTCTTGCCCGCACCCGGAGGGCCGATCATCAGGAGCGAGTGCGCGCCCGCAGCGGCGATCTCCAGGGCACGCCGGGCATCCGCCTGGCCACGGACATCGCGGAGGTCCCCGTGGGAGGGCGGAGGATCGGCCTGCAATAGGGCGCGGGCGTCGACCGGGGTACCCGCGGGCTGCGCCCGATCCTCCAGGACATCCACGGCGTGGCGCAGGGTGCGCGTGCCGATGATGCGGATGCCGGGAACCAGAGATGCCTCGGAGGCGTTGGCCTCGGGCACGACCAGCTGCCGCCACCCCTGACGAGCCGCGTGCTCGGCCAGCACCAACGCACCCTGCACCGGCCGGAGCGCGCCGTCGAGTGCCAGTTCGCCCACCGCGCCCGTGCCGGCAAGGGCACCCGGGCGCAGCTGCCCGGACGCCGCGAGGATGGTGAGGGCGACGGGCAGGTCGTATTGGGGCCCGGCCTTGCGGAGGTCCGCCGGCGCCAGGTTGGCGACGATCCGCGCTGCGGGCAGCGCGTAGGCCTGGTTCACGATGCCGGACCGCACCCGCTCACGGGACTCCTGCACCGCGGCGTCGGGGAGCCCGACCACCAGGAATGCCGGGAGTCCGCCCCGGAGGTCCACCTCCACCTGGACGGTGGCAGTATCGAGCCCGACGAGGGCGGGGGTGACCATGCGCGCGACCATGCGGCGATGGTCGCGCACGGAGGCGCACGCATGGCGCGCGGCCCGCATCAGGGGCCGCGCGCCATGGTCACGTCATCAGGCGGCGGCCTCGTACCGCGCGGCCACGGCATCCCAGTTGACCACGTTCCACCAGGCCTCGAGGTACACGGGGCGCTTGTTCTGGTACTCGAGGTAGTAGGCGTGTTCCCAGACATCGATGCCGAGGATGGGCGTCTTGCCCTCGGACAGCGGCGTGTCCTGGTTGGGCGTGGACATCACCTCGAGCGCGCCACCGGACACGACCAGCCAGGTCCAGCCCGACCCGAAGCGCTTGACGCCGGCATCGTTCACCGTGGCGCGCAGGTCGTCGAGCGACCCGAACGTGGAGTCGATGGCCGCGCCCAGCGCGCCGCCCGGAGCCCCGCCGCCATCCGGGCCCATGATCTCCCAGAACAGCGAGTGGTTGTAGTGGCCACCCGCGTTGTTGCGCACCGCCATCCGGATGTCCTCGGGAATCTGGTCGAGGCTGGTGAGCACGTCCTCGACCGAGCTGTTCTCCCAGGCGGTGCCGGCGAGCGCGGCGTTGGCGTTGTCGACGTAAGCCTTGTGGTGGCGATCGTGGTGGATCTCCATCGTGGTGGCGTCGATGTGCGGCTCGAGCGCGTTGAACGCGTACGGGAGCGGCGGGAGCTCGAAGGGCATGTGGCCTCCTCGGAGTGGGTTCGTCACAGGTACGGGTGAAGTGTGGCCGATGTCGCGATGTGATTCACGGGGATCGGCACAGTGCCGGGTGAGTACCGCGGCATGCCGTGACTGCCCAGGCGCACCGACGGATGCATGATGGCCCCATGGCCGGTGACCCATCCCACCCCACCCACGTCCTGGGAGCGGCCGGCGAGGCGGCAGCGGCACGCTGGCTCATCCGCCGCGGCTGGCGGGTGCTTGCCATCCGGTGGCGGGGCGGCGGCGGCGAGATCGACATTGTGGCCGAGCGACGTGGCGTGGTGGCGGCATGCGAGGTGAAGACCCGTACGTCGGCTGATCCCCATGCCCCTCCCATCGGGGCCGCGCAACGACGACGCCTCATGCGCGCTGCGCAGGCGTGGCTGGCACGCCATCCGCACTACGCCGACCACGCCGTGCGCCCGGATCTGATCGTGGTGGTGCCGAGGGGTCCCGGCTGGGACATCACGCGGGTGGAGGGCATCCAGCCGGACGACTACCCGAACAGGGTCGGGTGATCCCCGTAGGCAGACGAACGGAACGACAGCCGGTGAATGCCGGTGGGGCCCATCTCCCGCACCGCCCGCGAGTGGACGGCCGTGATGTACCCCACGTGCCGCTCGAAGCCGTACCCGGGGTACGCGCCCGCCACGGGCCCGCGCATGAGCCTGTCCCGCGTCTCCTTGGCCACGATCGACGCCGCGGCGATCGCGGCGCTGGTGGCATCGCCCTTCACGACGGCCTGGTGCGCCGGCGCATCCCCGCCCAGACGGAAACCGTCCACGAGGCAAACGTCCGGCGTCGGGTCGAGGGCGGCCAGCGCGTCACGCAGCACCCGGATGTTGGTGACGTGCAGGCCATCGCGGTCGATGGACCGCGATGAGGCCACGACCACCGCGACCTGCGACGCATGCCGCATGACGGCAGCATGCAGCAGCCCCCGCCGACGCGCCGTGAGCGCCTTGGAGTCGCGCAGGCCGGAGAGCGCATCGCGCCCCTCTGCGCGGAGGCCGTCGAGGTCAAGGCAGACCGCGGCCCCCACGATGGGCCCCGCCAGGCACCCGCGCCCGGCCTCATCCGCGCCCGCGACCCGCCGTGCTCCGAGGCCGATGTCATGGGCGAGCAGATCCGGTCGGGCGGGCACGCCACCACCGTACCCGCGGTATCCGACGCGGGCCGACGGACCTGCGGCGGGGCACAATGCGCCTGTCAACGAGGAGGACCCCCATGGCCCCCAGTCACCCCCACCGGCGCCGTTGGCGCCTGGCCGCGATTGCCGGGGTCGCGACGATCGGCGCGACCACGGCGATGATGGGCTGCGGAGATGGTCCGGCGACGCCCGCCGCCACCGCCACGGCCACCGTGGTCGCCACCACCACCGGCACGTCGCCGGAGGCGGCATCTGCGGTGGCGGACGCATTCGCGCGCCTGCGGGCGGGCACATATGAGTCCACCACGCGGGGAACCTCATCGTTCGATGCCTCCGGCCTCGATGAATCACTGCGGGATGCCGCCGAAGCGCAGTTCGCGGCCCAGCCCGCAGACGTCGACACCGCCACGCAGTTCGAATCACCCGAACGCATCGCGATGGTCCAGCGCCTCGCGACCGGACGGCAGGAGATCGTGATGTACGACGGCGAGGTCTTCGTACGGGGCGCGAGTGGCACGTGGGCGCGCGTGACCGGAACGGCCGCAGAGGCCTTCGCCCAGGCGACATCACTCGCGGGCCTCGACCCGACCGCGCTGTACTCGGGCATCCGGAGTGACGGCGCCGCCGAGGTGGATGGGCGCCCGGCGACGCGCTATGTGGCGACCATCGATCCCGGTCGGGCGGGGGACCTGCTCTCCGGCGTGCTGGCGGGGCTCGGTGGTGCCGGCGGGGTACTCAGTGATGCGGTTGCCCTGGACGGCGGAACCGCGACCATCGTGGTGGACGATGCCTCGGGCACCGTCGCACGGCACGAGGTGGCGCTGGAGGTGTCATTCGACTTCGGCGCGCTGGCGCGCGCCGCGGGTGCCGATACCACCGGCGACCTTGGGTCGGTGCGCATGTCGAGCACCTCGATCGAGACGGTCGGGGATGTCGGGGGGGACGTCGTGGTGACGCCGCCCGAGGCCACCACGACCGTGTCGACGATCAGCGGCCTCGGGGAGTTCCTCGCGGGCTAGCGCCTCACTCGGAGGCGGGCGCCTCCACGGCCTCCTCGACCTCCACCGCCACGACCTCGTCGACGACGGGCTCCGCGACGGCGTCTTGGCGCTGGGACATCCACGTGGCCTTCTCGCGCACGCGGGCCTTCTTGCCCACCCGGTCGCGCAGGTAGTACAGCTTCGCGCGCCGCACGTCACCCTCGAGGGTCCGCTCGATCTTCTCGATCTTCGGCGAGTGAACCGGGAACGTGCGCTCCACGCCCACGCCGAAGCTCTGCTTGCGCACGGTGAAGGTCTCGCGGGCACCCGCGCCCTGGCGCT
>CAZPAT010000072.1:0-6891 GCA_964584485.1 uncultured Bifidobacterium sp. | reverse complement strand
GTGGCCCAGGGCGTGGAGCGCATCGTCATCGACCCGGGGCTGGGCTTCTACTACGGCAACCTGCTGGACGGGCCCACACGGGTGCGCCATCAGATGAAGGTGTTCCTCAACACCTTCCGCCTGCGGGTGCTCGGCTGGCCGGTGTGCCACGCCCTGCCGCATGCGTTCGACTACTTCGAGGACGAGGTGCGAAGCGCCGAGCCGTTCTTCGCGGTCCTCGCGGCCATGGGGCGCACGGGACTCTTCCGCACGCATGAGGTGCCACGGGTGCGCGCGGTGCTGGACACCCTCGGCGCGCTTGCGCCCGGGGACATCAGCCCCGGCTGACCCCCACGGCCACGCCCTCCTCGCCGCTGGGCGAAACGCATGTCGCCCGGACATCGAGGTCGGCTGCGGCCAGCATGCGCGACAGGCTGTCGGCCGAGTGCCGGTGGGATTCGAGGACGCGGACGGGGAATCCCGCCGGCAGTCCCACGGTGACGCCGCTGACCGATGCCACCACCGGCGCGGAGGGGGTCACCTCGCCCACCACCAGATCGCCGGTGGGCGACCGCTCCCAGCGGAACCGGATGTCATCGGCGCCGCCCACCCCGATCTCCGCCAGCACGGTCCCCAGCCATTCCCGCGTGGGCCGGTTGTCGTACTGGGACATCACGATGTCACGCGCATCCGGCGACGGGGGCAGCAGGTTGGCGCTCGCCATCAGGATGTCCCCGCGGCGGAGCAGCGACATCGCCGGGGCCAGCGCGCCATCCCCCAGCGTGGACAGCACCCCGAACAGGGTCACCACGCGCGTGCCGGGCAGGCGCGGGGCGAGGAGGGGGGAGAGGTCGCGCACCATCGTGATGTCCACGGCCACCGCGTGCGTGGCGTCCACGGAGGGAACCGCCTGCATGGCCTCCGCGGCCGCGGTGACCAGCGGCACGCTCACGTCCACGGGCGTCGCCGCGATTTCCTGCCGTCCGGTGCCGGCGAGCGCACCCAGCAGGCGCCGTTCCTTCACGCCATCCCCGCACCCGACCCCGATCACGTGCACGGGCCCGTCGGGCAGGGCGGCCAGCGCGGCCCGCGCGGCTGCCTCGTAGGCCACCAGGCCGTCCGCGTCGTCGCGCGAGGGCGAATGCTCGGCGGCGAGGGCGCGCCACCGGGCGGCGGCCGCGCCGCCTGCGTAGTGGAACCGGTTGTCCACCCGGCGCGCCTCCAGCGCGGCCGTGAGGCCCGCGCGGTGCGCCGCCGGGGTGACGCTCTCATCGATGCGCACCTCGGGCATGCGCCGATGCTAGGCCGTCAGGCCCCGGCCGCCGCCCTGCGGCTGCGCGCCGCCTTCACCCGGCCGGTGGAGTCCAGGATCACCTTGCGCATGCGCACGCTCTCCGGGGTGACCTCCACGCACTCGTCGTCGCGCACCCACTCCAGCGCCTGCTCGAGCGACATCCGGCGGGGCGGCACGAGGCGCTCCAGTTCGTCGGCAGTGCTCGAGCGCATGTTGGTGAGCTTCTTCTCCTTGCAGATGTTCACGTCGAGGTCCTCGCCGCGGGCGTTCTCGCCCACGATCATCCCCTCGTACACCGCATCCCCCGGGTCGGTGAACATCACTCCCCGCTCCTGCAGGCCGAACATGGCGAACGTGGTGGCCACGCCGGTGCGATCGGCCACGAGGCTGCCGCGGGTGCGCGTGCGGATGTCCCCGTGCCACGGCTCCCAGCCCTCGAACACCGAGTGCAGCAGCCCCGTGCCCCGGGTCTCGGTGAGGAACTCGGTGCGGAACCCCACCAGCCCGCGCGCGGGCACCAGGTAGTCCAGTCGCGTCCATCCGGTGCCGTGGTTCACCACCTGCTCCATACGCCCCTTGCGCAGGGCGAGCAGTTGGGTGACCACGCCCATCATCTCCTCGGGCACGTCGATGGTCACGCGCTCGATGGGCTCGTGCCGCACGCCGTCGATGTCGCGGATGAGCACCTCGGGCTTGCCCACGGTCAGCTCGAAGCCCTCGCGGCGCATGGTCTCCACCAGCACCGCCAGCTGCAGCTCGCCCCGGCCCTGCACCTCCCAGGCGTCGGGCCGCTCGGTGGGCTGCACCCGCAACGACACGTTGCCCACCAGTTCCTGGTCCAGGCGGTCCTTCACCATCCGCGCCGTCAGCTTCGAGCCCTCGCGCCCGGCGAGCGCGGAGGTGTTGATGCCGATCGTCAGGCTCAGGCTGGGTTCGTCCACCGTGATGACGGGAAGGGCCTGCGGGTCGTCGCCATCGGCGAGCGTCTCGCCGATCGTGATTTCGGGGATGCCCGCGACGGCGATGATGTCGCCGGGTCCGGCCTCGTCCACGGGAACGCGATCCAGCTCGCGCGTGAGGAAGAGTTCCGCGACCTTCGCCTGCTCGACGCTGCCGTCGGTGCGGCACCACGCGACCTGCTGCCCCTTGCGGATGGTGCCCTCGTACACCCGGCATACGGCCAGGCGCCCCAGGTAGGAGTCGGCCGCGAGGTTGGTGACCAGTGCCTGCAGTGGCGCGCCGTCCTCGTAGGTGGGGGCCGGGACGGTGTCGCGCAGCACGTCGAACAGCACCGACAGGTCCTCGTCCTGCTGCGCGGCATCCCGTGACGCCGTGCCGGCCTTGCCGTTGGTATAGACAATGGGGAAGTCGATCTGCGACTCATCCGCGCCCAGGTCGAGGAAGAGCTCGTATACCTCGTCCACCACCTCCGCGGCGCGCGCGTCCGGGCGGTCGATCTTGTTGACGACCAGCACCACGGGCAGGCGGGACTCCAGCGCCTTGCGCAGCACGAACCGCGTCTGGGGCAGGGGGCCCTCGGAGGCGTCCACCAGCAGCAGCACGCCGTCCACCATGTAGAGGCCGCGCTCGACCTCGCCGCCGAAGTCCGCGTGCCCCGGCGTGTCGATGATGTTGATGGTGAGGTCACCGCGTCGCACGGCCGTGTTCTTCGCCAGGATCGTGATGCCCTTCTCGCGCTCCAGGTCGCCCGAGTCCATCACGCGTGACTGCACGTCCTGGTTCGCGCGGAATGCGCCGCTCTGCCACAGCATGGCGTCCACCAGCGTGGTCTTGCCATGGTCCACATGGGCCACGATGGCGACGTTCCTGAGGTCATCCCGGGTCGGCACGGCGGCGCACGATAGCCCATGCCCGTCCCGCCCGGGTGCCATCATTCCGCCGTGGCGCCGATCGAGACCGAATTCGATGCCTTCCGCGAACCGCGGTGGCCGCCGCTGCTGGCCCTCGCCGTTGCCGCGGCGCTGTACGCCACGCTGCCCGGCGACCTCATCCTCGGCGGCAGCCTGCTCCGGTGGCTGGTGCCGGGCCTGCTGGTGCTGCTGATCATCGTGGCCGCGGTGCGGCCCGTGGCCGAGTCGGACCGCCGCCGGCACCTGGGCGTCGCGCTCGCGGGCCTGATTACCCTCGCCAACGCGTCGGCGATCGCGCTGCTGCTGTACGGGATCGTCACCGAGAACCGGTTCGAGGGGCGGTACCTCATCGTGGCGGCGGTGCAGCTGTGGTTCACGAACGTCATCGTCTTCGCCCTCTGGTTCTGGGAGGTGGATGGGGGAGGGCCCCGGCACCGCGCCGAGTCCCCGCCGGGGCCGCACGACTTCCTGTTCGGCCAGTACCAGGTGCCCGAGCCGGTGGCGTGGCGCCCGACGTTCCCCGACTACCTGTTCCTGTCGGTGACCACCGCCACATCGTTCGCGCCCGCCGACACGCTGCCGATGCGCCACCGCGTGAAGGCGCTCATGGCGATTGAGGCGATGCTGTCCCTGCTCGTGCTGCTGATCATCGCCGCGCGGGCGATCAGCATCCTCGACTGAGCCCGCGTGTACGCTCGCCGCGTGCCCGTTCCCCATCCGGCAAGCATCGCGCTGGCAGGCCTCGTCCTCGCGGGCAGCGGGCTCCTGGCTGCAGGCGCGCACGCCAGTGACGTCGGCGACTGCCGGATCGTCGCGTCCCCCACGGCCGCGCGCCACACCACGTGCCGGAACATGGACCTGCGGCGGATCAACCTGGCCGGGCGCAACCTCCGCTTCGCCGACTTCCGGGGCTCGTCGCTTCAGCGGGCCAACCTGTCCGGGGCCAACCTGTACCGCGCCCGCCTGCAACTGGCCAACCTCTCCGGCGCGCGGATGGTGCGCGTGCGCGCCGCCGGGGCGCGGATGACCGCCGCGGGGCTCACGCGCGTGAACCTGACGGGCGCGAACCTCACGCGTGCGCGCATGGACGGCACCATCATGCTCACGCGCGCCAACCTGACGGATGCAAACCTCACCCGCGCGAACCTGGGCGGTGCGCTGATGCTCCGCACCACCGTGGACGGGGCGGACTTCACCGGAGCCCGCCTCACCAACGTGGCCGGCGCGAACGTGGCGGGCACGCCACGCGCGGTGCCCGCCGGGTGGCGGGTGGTGCAGGGCTGGTTCGCCGGCCCCACGGCCAACATGTGGGGCGCGACGTTCACGGATGCCGACCTGTCGGGCATCAACCTGTCGGGGTCGGTGCTGATCTACGCGTCGTTCCTCGGCAACACGACCCTGAGGGGAACGCCCATGACCGGCGCGGCGCTCACCGGCTCCACCTGGAGCTGGGACTTCTCGGCGAACGGGGGCGCAGGCGGGCCCGACGGCGGCACCGTCACCTGCCCCGACGGGCGGCCTGCGACGCCCGGCTATAACAGCGGTCTCCCGGGAGTGGGTCCCTTTGGCTGCTGACCGCGTGACGTCCCGCCGCCGGCCCCGGCTGGTGCTGGCAACCATCGGCGGGTGCGCGGTGGTCGCGGGCACCGCGGCGGGCGCCGCCGTGGTGGCCGGCCAGCAGCCCCCGCCCTGCGAGGCATGCGTGGACTTCGTCACCGACGAGCCCCTGCGCGATCCCCCCGTGATGGGGTCCCGCGGCGGAGAGCTGGACGTGGTGATGACGCCCCGCACCCGCACCGTGCTGGTGGGCGGCCGCAAGGTGTCGAGCCAGACCTACGCGGCCCAGTTCGCGGCGCCCACCTGGAAGATCAGTCCCGGTGACGACCTGAACGTGCTGCTGCGCAACCGCCTCCCGGAGGGCTACCTCCCGCAGACGCAGGACATCGGCCCGTTCGTGCAGCCCAAGGGCGCGATCACGAACCTGCACGTGCACGGGCTGCATGTGTCGCCGGACTCCCCGCAGGACAACGTGTTCCTCACCATCCGCCCCGGCACCAACTACCAGTACCGGTACAAGATCCCGGAGAACCATCCGCCGGGGGTCTTCTGGTACCACCCGCACCACCACCGCTACGTGGACATGCAGACCTTCGCGGGCCAGGCAGGCACCATCATCGTGCGCGGCGGCCTGGATGACATCCCGGGCATCGGCGACCTGACCGACCGGGTCATGGTGTTCCAGAACACGCAGGTGCGCGGGTCGTCCACCGGGGCCAGCCAGGGCAGGCCTCCCAAGGACCGGCTCATCATCATCAACGGGCAGCTGCAGCCGCGCATCGACATCCGACCGGGCGAGTCACAGCGCTGGCGGTTGGTCAACGCCTCCACCGAGCGGTTCCTGAAGATCTCGCCCGTCGGCGGCGAGTACTTCCTGCTCGCGCGCGACGGGGTGACCCTGCAGCATCCGCAGCGGCTGTCCAACATCTTCCTGGCTCCCGGGCAACGGTTCGAGGTGCTGGTGCGCGCGGGCGCGGAGACCGGCGACTTCACCCTTGCCCAGCAGTTCTTCCAGCAGCGCCCCACGCCATTCGGCGTGCAGCCGTCGGTGAAGATCGCCACGCTGCGCGTGGCGGGCCCCGCCGCGCGCAGGCGACCGGTGCCTACGTTCCTCGGGAAGGCCCGCGACCTGCGCGGGGACCGCGTCCCCATCGCCGCCCGGCGGCGGGTGGTCTTCACCCAGAACCCCGCGAAGGGCCAGTTCTTCGTGAACGGCAAGCTCTTCGCGCACGGAACGGGCACGCAGCCACGCCCGATGTTCAGCCCGAAGCTGAACACGGTGGAGGAGTGGCTCCTGGTCAACAACAGCCCCGAGTGGCACAACTTCCACATCCACATCGACCCCTACCAGGTGGTCGCGCGCAACGGGAGGCCGGTACGGGGGCAGCCCGAGTGGGCGGACTCCATCGCCATGCCGCCGAACAGCCGCATCACCATCCGCCAGCGCTTCGCCGACTTCACGGGGCGGTTCGTGTTCCACTGCCATGTGCTGGTGCATGAGGACCACGGCATGATGGCCGAGGTGGACGTGGTGCCCTAGGCGCGCCCCGTGGCAGGGCGTGCCCGCCCCCGGGTGATCACCGGTGGCGGCGCGGCCCGGCGCGACCCCATGAGGGCGGCCACCACGGCGCCGGTGGCGATCAGCACCAGGCCCACGACATCCCCGCCGGTGGTGGCGGCGTCGAGGAACCAGAACGAGAGCACCGTGGTGGTGACCGGTGCCAGTACCCCCTCGGCGCCCACCACGTCGGCGCTGATATGCGACAGCGCCCAGGATCGGCCCAGGGTGGGGACCAACTGGGCGCCCAGCGCGGCGAGGGCGAGGGCGCCGTACTCGGCGGCCGAGAGGTCGAAGGCGTCCAGGCCCTCCGTGGCCACGCCGATCACCAGTGCCACCACCGCGGCGGCGAGCGCCGACGCCAGGGCCACGTCGATGACGTTGGCGTGTGCAAGGGCCTGCTTGGTGACGATGACCGACCCGGCGAACACCGCTGCGGAACCGAGCGCCAGCGCCACGCCGGCCGGGTTGGAGGTGGCCTCGGCGGCGATGGCGATGGCCCCGGCCACGATGAGGGCGACGGCCACCACGACCCCCCGGCTGGGCCGGGTGCGGTAGGCCAGCATGCCGATGCCGACGATCCAGAGCGGGGCCGTCATGGCGAGGCCCGTCGCCGGGCCCGATCCGATCTC
>CAZPAT010000071.1:0-7010 GCA_964584485.1 uncultured Bifidobacterium sp. | reverse complement strand
CTCACCGGCAACACGGGCTTCAAGGGCTCGTGGATGACCCTGTGGCTGCGCGAGATGGGCGCCGAGGTCACCGGCCTTGCCCCTGGGCCGCCGACCGATCCGTCGCTCTACGACCTCGCCGGTCTCGCGGCGGACGTCCCCCAGCACGCCATCGACATCCGCGACGCCGATGGTGTGGTCGCGGCCGTGCGCGAATCGCGCCCCGAGGTGGTCATCCACATGGCGGCGCAGCCGTTCGTGCGTCGGTCGTTCATCGAGCCCCGCGAGACCTACGAGGTCAACGTCATGGGCACCATCAACCTCTTCGAGGCGGTGCGCACGGTGGGTGACGACGTCGGCGTGATCCTCAACGTCACCTCGGACAAGTGCTACGAGAATCGCGAGTGGGAGTGGGGCTACCGCGAGGACGAGGCCATGGGTGGGTACGATCCGTACTCGAACTCCAAGGGCTGCTCCGAACTCGTCACGCGCGCCTACCGGCAGTCGTTCTTCGGCGAGGAGGGTTGGCCGCGCCTCGCATCGGGGCGCGCGGGCAATGTGATCGGCGGGGGTGACTGGGGTGAGGACCGCCTCATCCCCGACATGATGCGTGCGGCGCTGGCCGGGGAGGCCGTGGAGATCCGCAGGCCCGACGCCATCCGGCCCTGGCAACACGTGCTCAATCCGCTGCGCGGCTACCTTATGCTGGTGCAGGCGCTGTGGGACGACCCCGCGTATGCGACCGGGTTCAACTTCGGGCCGGCGGACGAGGATGCCCAGCCGGTGCAGCACATCGTCGACGAGGTGTCATCGCTGTGGCCCGATGCCATCGACTGGCGCATCGACCCGGGCCCGCATCCTCACGAGGCCACCTGGCTGAAGCTCGACTCCAGCCGGGCCCGGGCGCGCCTGGGATGGACGCCCACGTGGAACCTGGACGACGCCCTGCGGTCGATCGTGTCGTGGTACGTGGCGCTCCGCGAGGGCGCCTCCATGCGCGACGTCACCACCGCGCAGATCCGCGAGTTCACGGCGGCGGTCGCCTAGGACGTGGCGCGCGCGCTGGTCATCGGCGGCTCGGGGTCGCTCGGGTCGGTCATCGCCGAGCACCTTCGGCGCGCCGGCCTGGATGTGGCGTGCACCAGCCGCGCGGGCGGCGACGGGCTCCTGGCACTCGACCCGCTGGGCGCCCCAGGCACCCTGGACGCGGTGGCCGCGGCCGGCCCGTTCGCGTCGGTGGTGTGGGCGCAGGGCGCCAACCGCAACGACTCCATTGCCGACCTCGACCTGCAGGGCTACCGCGACACCATGGACGCCAACGTCACGTTCGTGGTGGCGTCGCTTGACAGCCTGCTGCAGCGGGGCGCAATCGGGGACGGCGCGCGGCTGGTGGTGCTGAGCTCCATCTGGCAGACCCTCGCCCGCGCCAACAAGTTCTCGTACACGGTGTCGAAGGCCGCCATCGGCGGGCTGGTGCGCGCGGCATCGGTGGACCTTGCACCGCGGGGCATCCTCATCAACGCGGTGCTGCCGTCGGTGATCGATACGCCCATGACGCGCTCCATGCTCAGTACGGAGCAGGTGGACTTCGTCGCGTCGCAGACGGGGTTCGGGCGCCTGGCCACCGCGGATGACGTCGCCGCACAGGTGGCCTGGCTGGCCACCGACGCCAACACCGGCACCACCGGCCAGTCCATCGCCGTCGACCTGGGGTTCAGCCACGCACGTGTCCTATGAACTGCTGATCACCTCGAGCCGGGGCGACTACCCGGTTCGCATCGCCCCCGGCGCGTTCCGGGCTCTCCTTGACGAGCGGCCCGGCCAGCCGGTGATCGCCGACGCCTTCTTCGCCGACGACCTGGCCGCCGTGGGCGACCGGCTGATCGTGGTGGAGGCCGTGGAGGGCAACAAGACCATGGGGGGCGGCGAGCGCATCATCGAGGCCCTGCGCGACATGGGCATCGGCCGCGGCGATCACGTGGTGGCCGTGGGCGGCGGCATCGTGCAGGACGTCTCCACGCTCGCCACCTCGCTCTACATGCGGGGCATCCCGTGGACGTACGTGCCCACCACCCTGCTTGGGATGACCGATTCCTGCATCGGGGGCAAGAGCTCCATCAACGTGGGGCCCTACAAGAACCTGGCGGGCAACTTCCACCCGCCCACGGACATCGTGGTGGACCCCGAGTTCACGCGCACCCTCTCGCCGGAGGACCTCGTGGGCGGAATGTGCGAGGCCATGAAGATCTCCTTCTGCCGTGGCCCGGAGGCCTTCGATCGCTACCTCGAACTGCAGCAGGCGGCACGGGATGGCGATGTGGACGCCCAGGCCGCCCTGCTGGCGCATGTGCTCGGCTGCAAGAAGTGGTTCATCGAGGTGGATGAGTTCGACAAGAAGGAGCGCCGGCAGCTGAACTTCGGCCACACGTTCGCGCATGCGCTGGAGGCCGCGACGTCGTTCCGCGTGAGCCACGGCGCGGCGGTGGGCGTCGGCGTGGTGGCCGCCGATCACCTGGCCGTCGCCTGCGGGCTACCGGGCGCACCCGGCCTGAGGGCGCACGCCCTGGACCTTCTGGCGGGAGTGCCCGACCTCGCACCGCGCCTGGCTGACGTAGACGAGGCCGCCTTCGCGAAGGCCTTCCTGCTCGACAAGAAGCACGGGCCGGACGGCCTGCATGTGATCGTGCCGGCAGCCGGCGGGGCAACCGAGGAGCGGGTGCTGCCCGCGGGGGACCAGACCATGGCCATGGTGCGTGAGGCACTTGATGCAGCGATCAGCGAGGTGAGCGCGTGAGCCAGAAGTACGCCGAGGTGATGGTGGGGTGGCTGAAGGACATGGGCTACACCCACTGCTTCTCCGTCGCGGGCGGCAACGCCATGCACCTGCTGGACGCCGTGCGATCGCAGATGACCTGCGTGCCGTTCGTGCACGAGGTGGCCGCGGGCATTGCCGCCGAGTACTTCAACGAGGCCGGTGATGAGGGCAAGGCGTTCGTGGTGGTCACCGCGGGTCCCGGGCTGACCAACATCGTCACGGCGCTGGGCGGCGCCTACCTCGAGAGCCGTGAGCTGCTGGTGCTGGGCGGCCAGGTGAAGACCGAGGACCTGGCCGACCCCGGCATGCGCCAGCGGGGCATCCAGGAGATCGATGGCCTGGCCATCGCGGCGCCCGTGTGCGTCACCGCGAAGCAGATCGATGCACCCATTCACCGCGCGCACTTCGAGGAGCTGGTGAGCAGCGGATGGCGCGGCCGCCCCGGCCCGGTGTTCCTGGAGGTGTGCCTCGACGTTCAGGGCGCGCCCGTGGAGCCCGCGGATCTGGAGGGCGACGGCGGCGTGCCGGTGGAGCCTGCACGCGATCTTCTGGCGCCGCTGGATGCCGGCGTGGCTGCCGGGCAGATCGAGCAGGAGCTCGCAGGCGCGGAGCGGCCGGTCATCCTGCTGGGCGGCGGGGTGTCGCGCGAGGCCGCGCGGCAGTGGCTGCCGGCCCTGCGCGAGCGGGGTATCCCGCTCATGACCTCATGGAACGCCATGGACCGCACGGGCGTGGATGACCCCATGTACTTCGGGCGCCCCAACACCTGGGGCCAGCGCTCGGCCAACATCCTGATCGCGCAGGCCGATGTGGTGGTGGCGCTTGGTAGCCGCCTGGGGCTGCAGCAGACCGGCTTCAACTGGCAGGAGTTCGCGCCGTCGGGCCGGGTGGTGCAGGTGGAGATCGATCCCCTCGAGCTGGAGAAGGGGCACCCGCACGTGGATGTCGCGCTGCAGGCGGACGCAAACGCGGTGCTGGGCGCGCTCGCGTCGGGACCGGCGGCAGATGTCCCCGAGTGGCTCGCCTACTGCCGCCGCGCACGGGAGCGCATCCCGCTCGATGATCCCGCGAACGAGAACGCCCCGGGCTACCTGCCTCCGTTCACGTTCGTGCAGGAGCTCGGCGCGCTGTGCACGCCGGATGACGTCGTCATCCCGTGCTCCAGCGGCGGCGCTTTCACCGTGATGATGCAGGCGTTCCCGCAGAAGACCGGTCAGGTGGTGGTCACCGACAAGGCATTGGCCTCGATGGGCTACGGGCTGTCGGGCGCCATCGGCGCGGCGCTGGCCAACCCCGGGCGCCGCACCCTGCTGGTGGAGGGCGATGGTGGCTTCTCGCAGAACCTGCAGGAGCTCGCCACGGTGGCGGTGAACGACCTGCCGCTGAAGGTCTTCATCTTCGCCAACGACGGCTACGCGTCCATCCGCATGACGCAGCGCAACTACTTCGGCGGTGCGTACCTTGGCTGCGACAGCAGCACGGGCCTTGGTCACCCCGAGTGGGAGGGTCTTTTCCGGGCGTTTGGGATACCTGTCCTCTCCATCGGCGAGGGCTGGCAGGAGAGCGCGGAATTCGTCGAACTATGGAATAGTCCCGGACCGGCCGCGTTCATCGTGCCCATTGATCCGGAGCAGACGTACTTCCCGAAGATCAGCAGCAGGGTGCGCGCGGACGGCGGAATGGAGTCCAACCCGCTCCACCTGATGAGCCCCGACCTGCCCGATGATGTGGCGGCCGAGGTTTTCACGTACTTGAGGGAGGCGGAGGCCTCCGGAGGAGAGCAGGCTTGAACAAGACCGAGCGCGAGATGACCGACATCCTCAAGAGGGGTCGGGACAACTACGGCTACGTCGGGGTGAAGGCCGAGTTCGAGGCCGAGGGCACCCGCGTTGACGAGCTCCTGCGCCTCGTCGAGATCGCCCACCGCGCCGACATGAAGCTCGCCGTGAAGATCGGCGGCTGCGAGGCCGTGCGCGACCTGCTCGAGTCGAAGCAGGTGGGCGTCGACTACATCATCGCCCCCATGGTGGAGACCGAGTACGCGCTGTCCAAGTACGTGCTGGCCAAGGACAAGTCGTACAACGCCGACGAGGCCGAGGACACCGAGTTCCTCTTCAACATGGAGACCATCACGGGCTTCGAGAACCGCGAGGCCATCGCCACCGCGTCCGCCGCCGGCGGCGTTGCGGGAATCGTGTTCGGCCGCGTGGACTTCGTGGGGTCGCTGGGCCTCGACCGCGACAGCATCAACGACGCCGAGGTGACGGCGTACGTCACCACCACGGCCGAGCTGTGCAAGCAGAAGAACCTGGACATCGTGGTGGGCGGCGGCGTGTCGGCCGACTCGCTCGACTGCCTGAAGGAGATCCGCCAGGTGCACCTGACGCGCTTCGAGACGCGCAAGGTGCTGTTCGGCGCGGACGCCCTGGACCAGGCGGATGTCGCCGACGGCCTGCTGAACGCCGTGCACTTCGAGCTGCTGTGGCTGCAGAACAAGCGCGAGTACTACGGCGCCATCCACCGCGAGGACCAGAAGCGCATCGAGATGCTCGAGGCGCGCTGGGGCGTGCTCAAGGGGGGCAAGTAGGCCTCGATGAGTCAATCCGTGGCTCCGGGCTGACGTTCGCCGTCACCGGGGCCACGGGGTGGCTGGGCCGCGCGGCCTGCGAGGTCATCGCGCGCGGCCTGGGTCCCGATGGGGCCGACCGGCTGGTGGCATTCGCCTCGCGCGAGCGCACGGAGGCGCTGGATTCCGGCCAGCCGCTCGCCGTGCACGGGCTGCACGACCTGCCGGACTGCCCTGCGGATGTGCTGTTGCACTTCGCCTACGTCACACGCGAGTTCGCGGCCGACCGGGGCGTGGAGCAGTACGTGCTGGCCAACCTGGCCATCACCGGCACGGTGCTCGACTTCATCCGCACGCGCCGGCCGGGCTTCGTGGCCTACGCGTCATCGGGTGCCGCCGCCGCGGCGCTGGCCCGCGGCCCCCTGGACATCACGGCCGATCCCTACGGCACCCTGAAGGTGATGGACGAGCTCGCCCTGCGGCGCGCCACGGCCGACGCCGTGGGCAGGTCGCTGGTGGTCCGCGTGTTCAACGTGGCCGGGCCGTGGCTCACCAAGCCCGCCGCCTTCGCGCTCAGCGACATCATCGGGCAGGTGCACGCCGGCGGTCCCGTGCGCATCCGCGCCTCCCACCCGGTGGTGCGCTCGTACGTGGACGTGGAGGACCTGGTGTCGGTGATGATCGCCGCGGCGCTCGACCGCAGCGGTGCCGCCGATGTGCAGGTGGACACCGCGGGCGAGGTGCAGGTGGAGGTGGGGGACCTGGCCGACGCCATCCGCCGGGTGCTCGGGCGGCCGGATGTCGCAGTGGAGCGGCAGTTCGATCCGTCGGCAGAAGCCGACCGGTACGCGGGGGAGGCCGGGACGTTCGCGTCGCTCGCAGGCGGTCTCGGGATTCCGCTTCGCGACCTGGATGCGCAGATCGCGCGCACCGCGCAGGGCATGGGCGTGCCCGTGGCGAATCACACCTGAGCAGTCGCGCCACCACACCCGAGGTTCACCGCATGGGCAAGAAGCTCATCTCCGTCGTCATCCCGGCGTACAACGAGCAGGACAACATCGACGAACTGGGCCGCAGGCTGGGCCAGGTGTTCGACGAGGAGTCCGGGTACGACTGGGAGGCCATCATCGTCGAGAACGGGTCGGTGGACGACACGTTCGCGAAGGCCATGGCGCTGAACGGGCGCGACCCGCGCTTCAAGGTGCTGCAACTCAGCCGCAACTTCCGCATGGACGGCGGCCTCACGGCGGGCCTCAACTACGCCACCGGCGACGCCGCGGTGGTGATGGCGGGCGACCTCCAGGACGAGCCCGAGGTGATCCCGTCATTCCTGCGCAAGTGGGAGGACGGCTACGAGATCGTCTACCAGGTGGTGACCGAGCGGCAGGGCACCGGGCCCATCCGGCGCATGAACTCGCAGTTGTTCTATTTCGTGGCCAACAAGCTCACGGGCGGGCGCATCCCCCGGAACGTCAGCGACTTCCGCCTGGTCGACCGCCGCGCCTACGAGACCGTCAACACCATGCAGGAGCGCAACCGCTTCGTGCGTGGCCTGTTCGCGTGGGTGGGCTTCCGGAACACCGGGGTGGAGGCCCCGCGCGCGCCGCGCGAGGCCGGGGTGTCGGGCGCCCACACCCTGAAGGTGCTCGA
>CAZPAT010000070.1:0-7184 GCA_964584485.1 uncultured Bifidobacterium sp. | reverse complement strand
GCCGCGCACGCCAGTCCTCGGGGCCCCACATCTCCACGAAGGCCACCACCACGTCGGGGCGCGCCTGCGTGATGGCATCCAGCCCGGCGCCGGTCACCTGGCAGGCCGGGCACACCGGTCGGCCGATCACCATCACGGCCTGCTCCGCCGCGGCGATCTCCGGCATGCGCGCCGCGAGGGACCTCCCGTCGATGTCGAGCCGGCGGCCGGTGGTCATCGCGCCCTCGTGAGCAGTGCGGTGGAGGTCACGCCCCCTCCGGTCCACCGGTAGGCCAGCCGTCCGTCGGACCGCAGCCGCAGGCGCATGGTGCCGATCCCCACGCAGCGGCTGCTCGCCGACCGCGTGATGACCTCGGTGAACGTGGCCGCGGACTGCGTGCCCGCGCCGCGTGGGACCAGGCGCCCGGTGCAGGAGAGCGGCGCGCCGTAGCGCGAGCGCCCCTCCATCTGGCCGGCGCGCACGCCGATGATGCGCAGGGACACCGGCACGGGGGGGTCACCCGCCTGCCGGAGCGTGCCGGTCCACGCCCCGGACACGCCGGTGGGCGAGAGGTAGGCCACGCTGCCCGCGTCGCCCTTGGTCCACACGTAGCGCAGCCGGCCACGGCTGGCGGGCGACAGGCGTACCGTTCCGTCGTCGATGCACTCGCCGTCCGCCGTGGGGCGGACGCGTTCGGAGAACGTGGTCACCCGGCCGCGGGACGAGACGGGCACCCATGTGCCGGCGCAATTGACGGGTGCGCCGAGCACCACGGCTCCCGTGGGCCGGCCCGTGGCCGCCACGCGCACCTCGGCCGACACGGGGAACGTGAGGCCCGCCACCGCCGTGCTGGCCGCGGTTCCGCTCCAGCGCCCCGCGAGCAGGGCGCTGCCCGGCCACGCGGTGCGCCCGCCGTCGGCGAGGGCGGGCACCACCGGCACGGCGAGGGCCGTGGTCATCACGGCAAGCGCGGCGCGCGCGCGACGGGTCATCGGGCCTTCCTGCTCGCGGACTCATCCGGGAGGGTACCCCCGGCGCGCGCGAGCGGTTCACCCTGCGCGATGGCCTCGGCACGGGCCTCCTCCGCGTCGAGCTCGGCCTGCCGCGCCACCATGCGCCGCTCGCGGATGATCACCACGAATCCCACGGCGATGCCGACGCCGATCGCCACCGCCAGCGCCACCCACACCTGATCGGCGAACGCCCGCCCGGCGAAGTAGCCGATCAGCGCGGCCTGCGTGGACCACAGCACCGCTCCCAGGGAATCGAACAGCAGGAACCGCCGGTAGGACATCTGGCCCGCGCCGCACGCGATGTTGATGCCGATGCGGATGCCCGGCAGGAACCGCCCGGTGAACACCAGCGCGGGGCCCTGTCGGCGCACCATGCCCTCGGCCGCCCGGGTGCGGTGCTCCCCGGCGATGCGCGTGAGCGTGCGGCGTATCCATGGGCCGCCGCCACGCCCCACCCAGTAGGCGATGGAATCACCCACCACCGCGCCGGCGGCCCCGACGGCGATGACCGCCCACAGCATGAGGTCGCCCTGGGCGGCGAACACCGCTCCCGCGATGATGGACGTCTCGCCCGGGAGGATCGGGATGATGCCGTCGCCCGCCACCACGAGGAAGATCGTGATGTAGCCGTACTCCGCGGCCCAGTCGCCGATGGAGGCGAAGAAGCCCGTCGCGGCGGGGAGGAGGGTGCCGCTGGCGGCGGTATGCATGGCCGCATGATCGCATGGCGGGGCCGAACCGGGCAGCGGGAGGTGCGCGCAGGGCTCGGCTAGCGTGTCCGGAGTGCGTGGACTTGTCGTGACAAGCGCCGCCGTTGCGGCCCTGGGAGCGGGGTTCGCCCCGGCCGTGGCGCAGGACCCGGCCCCGGTGGATCCGGCGCCCGCACCGCCCGCCGTCGAGCAGCCACCCGTTGCGCCGCCGTCGCCGATCGCCGCGCCCAATCCGCGGCGGTCCTGGGCCGGCCGCCTCTTGGTGGTGGCCACGGCGCGGATGTACCCCACGCCGGGCGGCAAGCCGCTCCGGCTCGTCCAGCCCATCGCGCCGCTCGGGGCGGGGCCCGTGTGGCTGCAGGTGCGCGGCGTGAAGGTGGTCGCGGGGGTGCGCTGGGTGAAGGTGCTCCTGCCGGTGCGTCCCAATGGCCGTACGGGCTGGATCCGCGCCTCCGACATGGCCTTCCGGCCGATCAACCTGCGGATCGACGTGGACCTGTCGGACCGGAAGCTGAAGCTGTTCCGTAACGGCAAGCGCATCCGGACCTTCCCCGTCGCCGTGGGCACGCCCGAGAACCCCACGCCCACCGGGCGCTTCGCCATCGCCGAGGTCATCCCCACGGGCGACCCGAAGGCCTTCCTCGGCCCCATCGTGATGCCCATCACGGGCTTCTCCGAAGCACTGAACGAGTACGCCGGCGGCAACGGGCGCGTGGCCATCCATGGCACCAGCCAGCCAGAGCTGATCGGGCAGCGCGTGAGCCATGGCTGCATCCGCATGCGCAATGCCGACATCCGGCGCCTGAACCGCCTCGTGCGGAGCGGCACCCCGGTGATCATCCGGCGCTGATCGGCGACGGGTCGCGGGCGCACCCGGCCCCCGGTGACAGGCCCCGGGTGGGCTAGAATGCCCGGCATGTCAGACGCGCTCCCGCCCGATTTGGAATCCGCCCTCGCCGAGATCGATCCCGCCATGCGCGGCAAGCTCGTCGAGGCGCTCGAACCGGTGATTCCCGACCTGGGGCCACGCGAGGTCGCGGTGCTCCTCCGACTGGTCGGGGGCATCAAGGGCGGCGCGTCGGTCCCGGAACTCAATGCGTTCGTCCGCCTGCTCCCGGTGACGGTCAGCCGCGTGGTGCAGCCGGTCATCGAGCCCGCCGAGGTCAACTAGCACCCGGAATCACCGGCGGCAGGCCTGCATCGCGATACGGTGGTTGCGTGAGACCGTCCGCCGTCATCGCAATCGCCGCGTCGTGCCTGCTCGGGGCAACGGCGACGGCATCGGCGCTGGGCCAGCGCACGGTGGGTCGCGGATTCGCCTCCCCGGTCGGGATGGTGCAGGCGCCCGGCGAGTCGCGGTTGCTGGTGGTGGAGCGACGCGGGGTGGTGCGGCCTGTCGTGCGCGGGCGCCCGGGCGCGCCCTGGCTCGACATCCGCGGGCGCGTGGGCACCGGGGGGCTCGAGCAGGGCCTGTTGGGCATCGCCTTCCGGCCCGACTTCGCGCGGTCCGGGCGCTTCTACGTGAATTACACCGATCGCTCCGGCACCACGCGCGTGGTCGAGTTCCGCGCACGGCCCGGGGCGCGCCGGGTGTCCGCGCGCACCGCGCGCACCGTGCTGTCGCAGCGCCAGCCGTTTGCGAATCACAACGGGGGTGCCCTCGCGTTCGGGCCGGACCGCATGCTGTACGTGGCCCTCGGCGATGGCGGCAGCGCAGGTGATCCGCGTGGATACGCGGCGAGCACCCGCAGCCTGCTCGGCAAGGTCCTGCGCATCGATCCATCGCGGCGCTCCGGGGGTCGCGGGTACGCGATCCCCGCCGGCAATCCCTTCGCCGGTCAGTCCGGGGCACGGCCGGAGATCTGGCTTCTCGGGCTGCGCAACCCCTGGCGCATGTCGTTCGACCGATCCACGGGGGACCTGTGGATCGGCGACGTGGGCCAGAACGCGCGCGAGGAGGTGGACGTGGCCCGCGCGGGGCAGTCGGGGCTGGACTTCGGATGGAACCGCCGCGAGGGCACGGCCGACTTCGAGGGCGGCGCGCGCACCGCGCGCGAGACCGCTCCCGTGGCCGAGTACACGCACGACGAGGGCTGCTCGATCACGGGGGGCTATGTGTACCGCGGCCGCGCCGTTCCGGCGCTCGCGGGCCGCTACATCTACGCCGACTGGTGCTCGGGCCGGTCGTGGACCATCGACGCCGCGGCGCCGGGTGCGCCCACGGAGATCACGCGCGACCTGGGCGCCGTGAAGGGCGTGACGTCGTTCGGCGAGGACCGTGCCGGCAACGTGTACGTGGTCGCCGGGTCGACCATCCGCCGCATCACGCGCTAGCGCCCCCCGCCCCCCGGGGCATCCCATCCCGCGAGCAGGGCGTCAACGATGCCCCGCACGCGGGCGGCATCGCCCGCATCCGCGGCGTCGCGCAGCGCCACCAGCAGACCGGGTGGCGACGCCAGCAGGGCCTCGGACCCCGCCGCCGACCAGCGCACGAGTGCGTGATGCACCACCTGCTCCACCGGCACGCCGAGTGATTCCGCCAGTGCCGACAGGCCGGGCATGGGGTCGAGCAGCTGGGAGTCCCGCAGCTCGGAGCGGAATGCCCCGCCCGGGTCGAAGGTGTCCGGATCGCCCATGGTCGCACGCTACCCGGCCGCGCTCCGCTACGGTGACGCGCCGTGAGCACCGCGAGCGAGCCCATCACCCCGAGCAGCGGATGGGGAGTCGCCCATCTCATCCTGCGCGCCCGCCCCGATGAGGGATCGGGGGCGGGCATCCAGGCCGCCCTCCGCGCGTTCACCGAGGCCGATCCGCGCAATCAGGTGCGCGCGTTCTCGGTGCTCGGTGGTCGTGCCGACCTCGGAGTGATGCTGGTGGCGCCGGACCTGAATCACCTGGACATCGCGGTGAAGGGCGTGACGGCCGGCCCGGTGGAGGTGGCGTACTCGTACCTCTCCATCACCGAGGAGAGCGAGTACCGGGCCACCGAGGATGACGAGCGGTCACGCCTCACCGCGCTCGGCGAGGACGACCTCGAGGCCAAGGTGGCCGAGTGGCGCGAGCGCATCGCGCACTACCGGGAGATGCGGGTGCACCCCGATCTTCCCGTGCGACGGCTGTTGTGCTTCTACCCCATGAGCAAGAGGCGGGCGGGGGATGACAACTGGTACGCGCTGTCGTTCGACGACCGCAAGGCGCTGATGATGGGCCACGGCACCCTGGGCCGGAAGTACGCCGGGCGCGTCACCCAGCTCATCACCGGTTCCACGGGGCTGGATGACTGGGAGTGGGGGGTCACGTTGTTCAGCGATGACCTCGCCGCCCTCAAGGAGATCGTCTACGAGATGCGGTTCGACGAGGTGTCGGCGCGCTTCGGCGAGTTCGGGCCGTTCTTCGTGGGGATCGTGATGGACCCGGCCAACGCCCTGGAGCGGAGCGGCCTGCTCTAGCCCGTCAGGCGAGGTCGTCCAGCAGCCGCCGCACCGACGCGTGGTATGCGCCCCCGAACAGGGCCGCGTGCACGAGCAGGGGGATCAGCTGGTTGAGGCCCACGCGTTCGCGCCATCCCGGCTGCAGCGGGTACTCCTCGTGGTATGCGGCGAACACGCGCTCCGGGAAGCCGCCGAACAGAAGCATCATCGCGAGGTCCACCTCGCGGTGGCCACCCACCGCCGCGGGGTCCACCAGCACGGGGGCACCGCCGGCATCGGTCATGCGGTTGCCCGCCCACAGGTCGCCGTGCAGTCGGGCGGGTGGTTCGACGGGGCCCACCAGGTCGGGCAGCCGCGCGAGGACGCGGTCGAGCATCCGGCGTGAGCGGGCATCCAGGGCCGCCGCGTGCGCGAGGGGGACCAGCCGGCACTCGGCGAGGAACTCCGGCCAGGTATCGCGGGGCGCGTTCGGGACGGAAAGGGGCCCGATGAACCCCGGGTGATCGGCGCCGAAGCCCGGGGCACCCGCGCGGTGCAGCCGCGCGAGCCCGTGACCCAGCGCCTCGTCGGTTCCGGGGTCGGCCGGCCCGCGGTCGATCCACTCGAGGGCGAGCCAGTCGTCGTGCACGGCCACCACATCCGGAATGCGCAGCACCCCGGCCGATCCCAGCCAGCGGAGGCCTGCGGCCTCGGAGCGGAACATCCCCGGGGGCGCGCCGGATCGGTGCTTCACGAACAGCGAGCGGGTGTCGAGAAGGTCGATGCGGAGTGCCCGGCAGACGTCGCCGCCCGGCACCGGACGGGTGGTGATGACCGATGACCCCGCCACCTGCGCGATCTCGTGGGGGTCGGGCGGGGTCATTCCCCCGCGGGGGCGCTCCCGATGTGCGCGATGAGGCCGGTGATGGAGCGGTCGACCATGTCGAAGACGTCCGTGAAGCCCCGGCTTCCGCCGAAGTACGGATCGGGCACGTCCAGGTCGCCGTCGGCTGCCGGGTCGAACTCACGGAGCAGGTGCACCTTGGCCGCGGCAGCAGGGTTCGGGGCGATGGCCCGTAGTGCCTCCATGTTCGCGGTGTCCATCGCCAGCACCAGGTCGAACCGCCCGAAGTCGTCGGCGGTGAACTGGCGGGCCGTTCCCGCCATGGGCACCCCGCGGCGGGCGGCCTCGTCGCGGGCGCGCTCATCCGGTGGGTGGCCCACATGCCAGTCACCCGTGCCGGCGCTCTCCACCTCCACATGCACGCCCAGGTCCTCGAACCCGAGGCGGTGGGCCATGATGGCCTCGGCGGTGGGGCTGCGGCAGATGTTGCCGAGGCACACGAAGCACACGCGTGTGGTTTCCGTCATCGTGGGCGATACTAGGCGCAGATCCCATCCCGACCCGGGGAGAACACCCATGCGCGGCCTCACATTCCACGGCGACCAGGACGTCCGGGTGGACGACGTGCCCGACGCGACCATCGAGAAGCCCACCGACGCCATCGTGAAGGTGACGATGGCGGGGATCTGCGGGTCCGACCTGCACATCCTGAATGCCGGCACGGCCTTCGGGTTCGAGCCGGGATCGCGTCTCGGCCATGAGTTCATCGGCACCGTCGAGGAGGTCGGCGCCGAGGTGACCAACCTGCGACCCGGCGACCGCGTGCTGGCATCGTGCAGCGTGCTGGACGGCACCTGCCCGATGTGCCATGAGCACCTGCACTCGTCATGCAACTCGTGGTCGCTGTTCGGGTGGGCGCCGCGCACCTGGCAGCACGACGGACTCGTGCAGGGCGGGCAGTCGGAGTACGTGCGGGTGCCGCTCGCCGCGACGACCCTCATTCCCATGCCCGAGGAGCTCGCGGGGATGGACCGCCAGAAGACCATGCTGCCGCTCGTGGATGTGATGTCCACCGGCTGGCACGGGCTCCGGTCGGCCGGAATGAAGCCCGGCTACAACGTGGTGGTGATCGGTGACGGAGCGGTGGGGCTGTGCGCGGTGCACGGGGCCAAGGCCCTCGACGCATCGCACGTGATCTGCCTGGGCCACCACGAGGACCGCCTCGAC
>CAZPAT010000069.1:0-7196 GCA_964584485.1 uncultured Bifidobacterium sp. | reverse complement strand
CGCGATCGACAGGGGCCTCACGGGCGGCCACCGTACCACGGGTGACGGCGGCCCCGGGCCGCCCCGGGCCGCCACCGGCGCTGCTAGCCTGCGCGCGTCCCGAACCCCGTCACGGAGGCCAGATTCCGCATGTCGTCGGCGGTCCTTCTGCCCATCTACATCATCATCTTCGTCGCCCTCATCTACTTCGTGGGCATCCGTCCCCAGCAGCGGCGACGGCGCGAGATGGAGGAGCTGTCGAAGTCCCTCCGTACTGGGGACGAGGTCGTGACCACGTCGGGGATCTACGGAATCGTCTCCGAGGTCGAGGACGGCGGCACGATCATCCTCCAGGTCGCCGAGGACGTCGACATCCGCATCGCCCAGGGCGCGGTGGCACGTAAGGCCTCGCCGGAGTCGGACGCCGCGGGCGTGGTCGACCAGCCGGCCGCCGAGTAGGCACATCGCCATCAACGCGCGCCTGACCGCGGGGGCCCGGTGAGCACCGGCCGCCGTTCGCTGCTCTTCCTTCTGGTCGTGATCGGCCTGGTGGCCGCGTCGGCCGTGGCCATCGCTCTGCGCCCCGCCGTGCTCGGGCTCGACCTGCAGGGCGGGGTGGAGGTGATCCTGCAGGGCAAGGCCACGCGCGACTCCGAGGTGAACCAGGAGGCCATCGATCGCTCGGTCGAGGTCATCCGGAGCCGCGTGGACGCATTCGGCGTTGCCGAGCCGGAGATCCAGACGCAGGGCGACGATCAGATCGTGGTCTCCCTGCCGGGTGCGCGGAATCCCGAGCAGGTGGTCGAGGACCTGATCAAGCCCGCGCAGCTGGTGTTCACCGACTACCAGGCGAACTTCGTGGCGCAGGACCCCAGCCTGTGGAAGATGATCCAGCGCGCGCAGTCCACCACGCCGCGTCCGCCCGTGGAGGGCCAGGCCTCCTACTACCTGTTCAAGAAGAACGCGGCGCACGAACTGGTTGCCGGCCCCGAGTACGAGAGGGCCGACCTGCTGCGCGAGTACGGCGGTTCGGTGCCGGACGGGATGGAGATCAAGACCGTTCCTGCGGGGCTCGTCATCTACTCCGACGTGCAGCAGCTCGACCCCACCCGCGAGGATGGTCCGTCGCGCACCGTCCACGTGCTCATGCAGGACAAGCCCGCGCTCACCGGCCGTGACATCACGTCCGCCGCGCAGAGCTTCGACTCGGGCTCCCAGGGGGGGAACCAGGAGCCCATCGTCACGATGCAGTTCACCGACGACGGCGCGCAGGCGTTCCAGGGCGTCACGCGCGACCTGGCGCAGCGGGGCGCCCTGCGGCAGGAGCTGCAGAGCTTCGCGATCGTCCTCGACGGGCGCATCATCAGCAATCCCACGGTGGACTACCGCCAGTACCCGAACGGCATCAGCGGCAACAACGGCGCGCAGATCTCGGGCAACTTCACCACCGACACCGCGCGCACGCTGGCCGACCAGCTGAACTCGGGCGCCATCCCAATCCGCCTGGATGTGATCAGCCAAAAGCAGGTGTCGGCGACACTCGGCGCGGAGTCGCTTCAGCAGGGGCTGATCGCCGGCGTGATCGGCCTCGTCCTCGTCGTCCTGTTCCTCATCGCGTACTTCAGGTTGCTGGGCCTCATCGCCGCCGGGGCCCTGCTGATGTACGCCCTGTTCTTCGCGGCGGTCATCGTGGCGGTGCCGATCACCCTCACGCTGCCGGGCATCGCGGGCGTCATCCTCACCATCGGCGTGGCCTCCGATGCCAACGTGGTCATCTTCGAACGCATGCGCGAGGAGACCCGGGCCGGGCGCAGCACGAAATCGGCGCTGCTCACGGGGTACACCAAGGGCCTGAGCGCGATCATCGACGCCAACGTGGTGACGTTCCTCACCGCGGCGGTGCTGTTCCTGTTCAGCACGGCTGGGCCGAAGGGCTTCGCCTTCACGCTGATGGTGGGTGTGCTGCTGTCGTTCTTCACCGCGGTCGTGGTGACCCGCCTGATCATCGAGGGCATCTCGGGCACGAAGGCGTTCTCCGACCCGAAGGTGCTCGGGCTCGAGGTGCGCGAGCCCCGCTGGAAGTTCGACTTCGTCGGCAAGTGGCGCCTGTGGCTCGCGATCTCGTTCGTGCCCGTGGCGATCGGGGCGGTTTTCATCGGCATCAACGGGCTGAACCTGGGCCTCGACTTCAAGAGCGGCACCCGCGTGGTGGTGGCATTCGAGGGGGGGACCCCCACCGAGGGCCAGGTGCGCCAGGTGGTGTCGTCCGTGGGCTACCCCGAGGCCAAGATCCAGGAGACCACCGATCCGGCCACGGGCGCACGCGGATTCCAGGTGCAGACGCCCACGCTGCAGCCGCGCCAGCTGACCGAGCTGAAGACCGCGCTCGACCAGGACCTCGGCGGCATCGACGAGCGCTCCTACCAGGTGGAGACGGTGGGGCCGACCTTCGGCCGCCAGGTGGTGGAACGCGCCGGGTGGGCCATCGGCCTGTCGTTCCTGCTCGTCATCATCTACCTGAGCATCCGGTTCGAGTACCGGCTCGCGCTGCCGGCGCTGCTCTCGGTGGTGCACGACGTGTGGTTGTCGCTTGCCGTGTACTCCATCACCGGCAGGGAGGTGACCAGCGCCACGATCGCCGCGCTGCTCACGATCCTCGGCTACTCGCTGTATGACGTGGTGGTGGTGTTCGACCGCATCCGCGAGAACGTGCCCCTCATGCGCAATGCGCGCTACAAGGACATCGTCAACCGTTCGGTGCACGAGACCCTGACGCGGTCGCTCATCACCAGCTTCACCACCATCGTGCCGGTGCTGGCCCTGTTCTTCTTCGGCGGCGAGACGCTCCGCGACTTCGCCTTCGCGCTGCTCGTGGGCCTGCTGACCGGCGGTATCTCGTCCCTGCTGATCGCCGGGCCCCTGGCCGCGATCTGGAAGGAGCACGAGCCGGAGGGCCGCAAGCGCACCGCGAAGGCGCGCAAGCGCGCATCGCGCGAAGCCAGCCGACACGACAGCGATGTGGGGGACATGGAGGTGCTGGCGCGCGCCGAGGCCGCGCTGGCGGAGGAACCGCCTCTCCCGGCGCTGATGCAGGACGACGACGATGATCGTCCCGAGCCCGAGCCCGAGCCCGAGCCCGAGCCCGAGCCCGAGCCCGAGCCCGAGCCCGGACCGAAGGGTGAGGCTGAGGCATCCGATGCCCCCAAGGGGGATGATGCAGAGGGTCCCCGGACCCCGGCGCCCCCGCAGCGGGAGCGTCGCCATGGCCGCGTCAAGAGGAGGAAGCGCCAATGATCAGCCCGCGCGAAGCGGTGGAGCAGGCCATCTTCGTCGCCGTCGGCGCGGCGTCACTCACCCGGGAGCGTGCACAGGGCATCGTGGATGACCTCGTCCGCCGAGGGCAGATGACCGACGAGGAGGGGCGGCGCACGGTCGAAGGGCTCATGGATCGCGTCCGCGCCAGCGGCGAGCAGCAGGGCCTCGTCGGGAAGATCGAGGGCGGCGTGCACGGCCTGCTCCGCGAGCTCGGCATCGCCCAGCGCGACGACATCGCCGACGTGGACCAGCGCATCGCCGAGCTCGAGCACCGCATCCGCCTGCTCGAGGAGGCCGCCGGCACGGCGCCCTCCGTGGGCGACGCGCCCCCCACCGGGTAGCGGCGGGCGCGCCGATGGGCCACGGCGAGCGCAGGAGGACGCTGGCCCGGCTGCGCGAGATCGCGCAGGTCGCGACCCGGCATGGCTTCGGATACGTCTTCTCGCGCCGTGGGGCGGGGGACCCCGGCGATCCGTCGGGCGACTCGCCGGAGGAGCGGGCAACCCGTGGGCGCCGGCTGCGGGAGATGCTCGAGGAACTCGGGCCGACCTTCGTCAAGTTCGGGCAGCTGCTGTCCACCCGGCCCGACGTGGTCCCCCCGGACGTCATCGCCGAATTGCGCAAGCTGCAGGACGAAGCACGCCCCGAGTCGCTCGAGGCCGTCCGCGAGGTCGTGGAGCAGGAGCTGGGCCTCACCCTCGAGCAGGCGTTCGAGTACTTCGACCCGACTCCGCTTGGAAGCGCCTCCGTGGGGCAGGTCCACGCCGCGCGCCTTCCCGGCGGGCAGGAGGTCGTCGTCAAGGTCCAGCGCCCCGATGCCTCGCGGACCCTGAACGCCGACATCGATCTGCTCTATCGCCTGGCCGGGCTCGCGAAGGACCGCGTGAAGCGCTTGTCGTTCATCGACCTCGAGGGCCTGGTGGATGAGTTCGCCCGCACCGTGCGGCAGGAGCTCGACTACCGCAACGAGGCCCGCAACGACGAGGCCGTACGGCGCAACTTCGATGGCAATCCCCACGTGCGCGTGCCCCGGGTGCACTGGCGGCAGACCACCGGGCGGGTCCTCACCCAGGAGCGCCTGCATGGGCCAACCCTCGCGCACGTCGACCTTGACGTGATGAGCCAGGAGGAGCGGCGCACGCTCGCGGCGCGCATCGCCGAGACGTGGATGCAGATGATCTTCGGCGACGGCCTCTTCCATGCCGATCCGCACCCGGCGAACATCATCGTGCTCGGCCCCGATGAGATCGGCCTCATCGACTTCGGGATGGTGGGGGTGCTCTCGCAGTCCGACCGGGAGTCGGCCATCCGCCTGTTCACCGACGTCCTCGGGCAGGAGACCCAGCGGCTGCCACGCGACCTGAAGGCGCTCGGCATCCGGTACCCGAAGGACCTCGAGGACGAATTCGCGCGCCGGCTCGAGGACATGATGGCCCGCTACGTGGGCATGTCGATGGACGAGCTCGACGTGCGCGAGATCCTGCACGAGCTGTTCGGCGTCATCTACGCGCTGGACATCACGTTGCCGTCGCGGTGGATCCTTCTCGACAAGGCGCTCGCGACGCTGGCGGGCGTGGCCCTCGAGATCTCCCCGGACTTCAACGTGTTCGAGACGGCCCGGCCGTACGCGCGCCGGCTCATGTTCGCGAAGTACAGCCCCGAGCGCATCTCGCAGAGGGTGCAGACGGACGTGGGCCGCTATGCGAGCGCCCTCCTCGAGTACCCGCTGCAGCTGGGTGAGCTCCTCGACGAGTTCAAGGATGGCGAGGTGCATGTCGCCATCGATCTCGAGGAGCTGAAGGAGGCCAGCGACAAGGCGCTGACCGCGGCAAACCGGCTGGCGATCGCCCTGGTCTCCGCCGCGGTCATCCTGGCATCGGGCATCATCGGCACGTTCGTCACCGAGGGCCCGCGCCTGTTCGGGCTCGCCCTGATCGGCGTGCCGGGGTTCGTCGCCGGGCTGGTCCTCTTCGGGTGGCTGGTGCTCGGGATGGTGCGAAGCGGCCACTGGTAGCGGCATCCGGTCGCCGCATTACGATCGGCCGGGTTGAGCGCGCACGGCGACAGCCCGGCTACCGCGGAGGATGCTCCGCCCGCATGGCGCGCGGAGCGCGTGGCGTACCGGGATGTCGTCCGGCTGGAAGACGCCCTCGGGTGCCCGGAGCCCGTTGCCTGGGTGCTTGCGCGCCGCGGCCTGTCGGATCCCGCGGAGGCGCGGGACTTCCTCGCTGCGGACGGCCCGCTGGGGGACCCGCAAGCGATCGCGGGGGTGGGTGAGGCGGCCGCGCGCTTGCGCGAGGCCATCGCGCGCGGCGAGCACGTCGCCGTCCACGGCGACTACGACTGCGACGGCGTGTGCTCCACGGCCATACTCGCCGGGGCGCTCCGTGCACGCGGGGCGACGGTGAGCACCTTCATCCCAAGCCGCTTCACCGACGGCTATGGGGTGTCGGAGCAGGCCGTGGAGGACCTCGCAGCGAGGGGTGCCACGGTGCTCGCGTGCGTGGACTGCGGCACCTCCAGCGTGGAGGAACTGCGGCGGGCGGACGAACTCGGCATGGACGTGATCGTCCTCGATCATCACCTCGCCGCGGGCGCGCGCCCCCCCGGGATCCTCGCGAACCCCGCGCTCGGCCGCGGCATGGACGCCCTGCCCGCCGCCGCCGGCGTGGTGTTCGACGTCGCCCGCGTGCTCGCGCAGGGAGATGAGGGCCTGCTCGGCCCAGGGGCCGACGACGGCGTCGACCTGGCGGGTATCGCGACGGTGGCGGACGCGGTACCCCTGGTGGGCGGCAACCGCCGGCTGGTGCATCGCGCACTGCGCTCGATCCGTCGCGGCGAGCGCCCGGGTATCGTGGCCCTCCTGGCGGCGGCCGGGCAGGGGCACCGGGGGATCACGCCACGCGGCCTGTCGTTCACGATCGCGCCCGCCATCAACGCCGCCGGTCGCCTCGGCGATGCCGGCCTGGCCCTTGACCTGCTGCTCGAGGACGACCCCGTCGCGGCACGGGCGCGCGCCGATGAGTTGTGGGCCATGAATGCGCGCAGGCGCGAGGTGGAACGGCAGGTTACCGCCGAGGCCATCGCGATGGTCGAGGCGGCGCCGGGGGCGGATGCCGGGTCGGCCGTCACCGTGGTCGCGGGTGATGGCTGGCATGAGGGCGTCGTGGGCATCGTGGCGTCGCGCCTGGTGGAGCGCTTCGGCCGCCCCGCGATCGTGCTGGCCACCGATGGCGCGACCGCCAAGGGCTCGGGCCGCAGCCTGCCGGGCCTCGACCTGCACGCGATGGTGTCCGAGGCCGCGGGGCGCCTCACGAGGTGGGGCGGACATGCGGGTGCGGTGGGCGTGTCCCTTGCCGCCGATGACATCCCCGCGTTCCGCGAGGAGTTGCAGTCCGCCGCGGCGGGCAGGCGGGCAGACCTGCGCCGGGCCCGCACCCGGGCGGTGGATGCCGTCGTGGCCGGCGCCGACCTCACGCTCGCGACGGCGGAGGCGCTCGAGGCGCTTGCCCCGTTCGGGCGCGGCAACCCCGAGCCCGAGCTGGTGGTCCCTGGGTGCGCGGTGACCGGGGTCAGCCGCGTCGGCGAGGGCCGTCACCTGCGCGCGCGCCTGGTGTCGGGCGGCGTGACGGCGCCCGCGATCGGTTTCTCGATGGGCCGTGATGCGGTCGCTCTGGAGGAGGCGGGCGCCGACACGCGCTTTGACGCCATCGCGCGCCTGCAGGTGGAGCGCTGGCAGGACACCACGGGCCCGCGGGTCTCCCTCGACGCGCTCGCCCCGCTGCCCTCGGGTCCGGATCCGCCCGGTGCCTGCGCCGCGGCCTGCAGCACCGCATGCGCGTGGCGGCTGGACCCTGCACACCTGCCCGACATGGTGGCCGACCCGTTCGGCCCCACCGCAC
>CAZPAT010000068.1:0-7254 GCA_964584485.1 uncultured Bifidobacterium sp. | reverse complement strand
AATGCGCCCATGGTAAGGAAGGGGTCATCGGTTCGAGTCCGATACTCGGCTTCGCGCACAGCGGGCGAGCGGGCGGCCGCCATGCCCGCCGCCCCGGATGGGGCGCCCTCCCGACGCGCGCGCCCTAGAGTTGACCCGTGAGCCGCCCCGACCTGGAACGGCGTCGCGACGAGCGGCGCGCGCGTACGCGTCGCCGGCGCATCATCGCCATGTCGGCGGCCGGGGTGCTGGTCGTGGCGGGAGCCGCCACGGGACTCGTGCTTATAGATGGCGGGTCCACCCAGGGCGCCTCGGCCGAGCCAGCCCCCGCGTACCGACAACCCACGACGGCCTCACCGGCACCCGAGCCGGCGGCGTCTGCCACCCCGACCTCCGCGCGCACCGCCACCGCGACAGCGGAGTCGCCACAGCGCATACGCCCGCCGATCGCCGGACCCGCCACCGTGATCACCGAGGGACCGGCCAGCGCCGGCCGCAAGGTCGCGCTGACGATTGACGATGGTACGTGCGCGAGCTGCGTGGACCGCATCCTCGATGTGGTGGAAAAAACAGGCGGCAAGGTGACCCTGTTCCCCAACGGCGTCTACGGATCGAGCTGGGAGCCCCAGGCGGCGCGCATCCGGACGCTCATCGCGAATGGCCAGGTGACGCTCGGCAACCACACCTACAGCCATCAGGTATCCACGAAGATCGGGCCCTCGGCCTTCGCGGCTGACCTGCAGCGCAACGAGGACTGGATCCAGAAGACCTTCACGGTGACCGGTCGCCCGTGGTTCCGCCCGCCGTACGGCGACCACAACGCGTCCATCGACGACGCCGCGGGTGAGAGCGGCTACCGGAAGATCATCATGTGGTCCGGAACCGTGGCCGATTCCCAGCCGCGCAGCGAGGCGTACATCCTGGACGCCATCGACTACTGGGCGCGCCCCGGGGCCATCATCCTCATGCACGCCAACTACCCGGCAACCGCGAAGGCGCTCCCGAAGATCTTCCGGAAGCTCGAGAGTAAGGGCCTGCAGCCCGTGACCCTCGCCGAACTGCTGGGTCCGGCTCCCGTGCGCGACGCCTCGCGCTGATCCACGTGCTCAATCCGACGATCGCCACGCGGGGATGACCCGCGGGGCGCATCAGGTGCCTACGGGGTTACCTCGGTGCTGCCGCCCGACCACGGCTCGTACGTGGCCAGGTAGACGCCGGCGCCGGCGCCAAGCGATGCGCCGATGACCCCGCCGAACGTGCCGAGGATCATCCGGCCCATCACGCCGCCGAGGAACGCGCCCGCCATGGCGCGGACGATGATCGGTGCTGCTTCTTCAGAGACTTCCATGCCGCGACCTTACAACGCGGGTGCCCCGTGGCGGAAGGGACTGCGCGCGCATGCCGCGCAGGGGGAGCGGTCAGGTGCTCCGCACCTGCTGCACGCCACGTGCACGGGCGGGCCTGCTAGTCGGCTTCGCGTGCCCAGGGCGAGAACACCAGCACCACCGCGAGGATGAAGATCACCATCCCGAGGGCCGCCATGAAGGGCGGGCGTCCTGCCCACTCCGCAGGGGCGTCCCATGTGATGCCGGGAATGAAGAGCATCAGGGCGATGACGGTGCCGAGGCCGAGGGTCCATGCCTGTCGGTCGGTCATGCGGGAAGCCTACAGGGAGATGCTCACCGGCATCAGCACCACCCAGGCGATGGCGGCGACGAAGATGATCGCGGCCGCCACCAGGCCGCTGGCCTTTACCTGCCGGGATTCGAACTGGGTGGCCATCCCTGCGAAGAACAGCACCATGGCGAACATCACCGCGGCCAGCACGTAGTTGTCACCGCGCTGATTGGCCTCACGGGCGGTGGCGGAGTAGGCGTCGGCCTCGGCGGTGAGCGCTTGTGACTCCTGCTCCTGCGCCACGGAGTACGACTCGAGGGCGAACGGGGACGATGGCGCATCGGGATTCTTCAGCGGCCGCAGCGCCAGCCACTCGCGGAACGGCTCCTGGAACTCCGGGCGGAAGCGTTCGCGATAGAACGTTGCCTTGCGGGAGTCCCCACCGGCGGTCGCATCGATCCACTCGGTGAACAGGGAGAGGTCGATGGCATTGACGCTCTCGGCCCGCGATGCGGCCTTCGCCGACTCCGTGCGGGCCGCGTTGGCGCGGGAATATGCGTCGGCCTGCTCGCCACCCCATCGCGTGGCCTGATAGCCACTCCACGCAATGGCCACCGTGGCCAGCGCGAGCAGGATGCCGGCGATGATCTCGAGCCGCTTGTCGGCCCGGGAGATCGCCGACGGGGCGAACATAC
Organism: uncultured Bifidobacterium sp.; assembly: GCA_964584485.1. Lineage (GTDB taxonomy): Bacteria > Actinomycetota > Thermoleophilia > Miltoncostaeales > Miltoncostaeaceae > SYFI01. Next base: position 4,963 of record CAZPAT010000068.1, on the reverse strand, counting down.
CCCTGAGGGCCCCGGGCTCGTCGTCGCCCGGCGGGGTGCGTGGCTCGTCGCTCACACCCGAAGCGTGCCATACGAACGCCCGGGCGGTTGTCCCTATTCCAGGATTCCCGACACCGTCACCCGGATCACTGCCGTTTTCTGTACGGTGAGAGCGGAATACGGGTTTTCCGGATTGCAGGCGCAGCCGCCGCCCCCCGCTCGGGTGGCCGGGCCGCGCAGCCCGCACCCGCATCGGCGGCGCCGCGCGCGGCGCCGCGAGAGCGATGGCAACGAGAGGACGGCCTTGGCCCGACGTAATCCGACAGCAGATCCCGGCTCCGACATCGACATCTCGATGCCGGACGAGCACCTGCCGCAGGACTCGGAGTGGTGCGACGTGCACCTGGAGTCGGGCACCCGCCGCGTGCGGTTCCACGACTACGACGAGATCTACGCGATCCCGGGGCTGTACGAGCGGATCTTCTACGACGTCCTGCGCTGTACGTCGCCCGCGATGATCGCCGGCATGCTGTCGGAGCAGATGGACGAGCAGGGTGTGGACCCCGCGGAGGTGCGGTGCCTGGACCTCGGTGCCGGCAACGGGATCATGGGCGAGGAGCTGCGCGGGATCGGCGTGTCGTCGCTGGTGGGCGTGGACATCATCGAGGAGGCCCGGGATGCCGCGTACCGCGACCGGCCTGAGGTGTACGACGCCTACGTGGCGGGCGACATCCGCAACCCCACCCCGGACGGGCTGGCGGCGATCGAGCAGGTGCAGCCCACATGCCTCACCTGCGTGGCAGCCCTCGGGTTCGGCGACATCCCGCCCGATGCGTTCGCCGCGGCATGGAACCTGGTGTCGGACGATGCGCTCGTGGGGTTCAACATCAAGGAGGACTTCCTCGAGGACGGCGCGGACCGTTCCGGGTTCGCGCAGATGATCGACCGCGCAATCGCAGACGGGGCCCTCCAGGTGTCCGCACAGGAGCGCTACCGGCACCGGGATGCGGCCAACGGGACCCCGCTGCACTACGTGGCCATCACCGGGCGGAAGCAGGCCGCCCTGCAGGCGGCCTAGCACCGGGGCGTACGCTCCGCCGGGAACCGGGATCCGATGAGGGAGACCCCATGAGCACAGGGAAGCCACGCACCCGGAAGCCCGCCGCCGCGCAGCCGGCCCCGCGCGCCCTTCGCGACGACATGCCGGCCACCCGGCACTTCGCCGAGGACATCCCCACCGATCGCCTGCCCGAGACGGGCATGTCGGCGGAGGACGCCTACAACCTCATCAGCCTGGGCCTGAAGCTCGACGGCGTGCCATCGCTGAACCTGGCCTCGTTCGTCACCACGTGGATGGAGCCGGAGGCTGAGCAGCTCATCCACGACATGCTGCGCACAAACCACATCGACCACGAGGAGTACCCCGCCGCGCAGAAGGTGGAGGAGTACTGCGTGCGCATGCTGGCCGACCTGTGGAACGCACCGAAGCGCCTCGACCCCGTGGGCGTGGCGACCATCGGGTCGTCCGAGGCCATCATGCTGGCCCTCCTGGCGCACAAGTTCTCGTGGCGCCAGCGGCGCGAGGCCGCGGGCGCCGACGCATCGCGCCCGAACTTGGTCTACGGGGCCGAGACCCACATCGTCTGGGACAAGTTCTGCCGGTACTTCGACGTCGAGCCGCGGAAGGTGCCGATGTCGCCCGGCCGGTACACCATTGACCCGAAGGACATCGTCGCGCGGGTGGATGAGAACACCATCGCCGCGGGCGCGGTGATCGGCACGACGTTCATCGGCGAGGCCGACCCGGTGGCCGACATCGCCAGAGCGCTCGATGCTCTGCAGAAGAAGACCGGACTGGACGTGCCCATCCACGTGGACGCGGCATCCGGTGGATTCATCCTGCCGTTCTCCGGCGCAACGGAGAAGTGGGACTTCCGCCTGAAGCGGGTGGCGTCGATCAATGCCTCGGGCCACAAGTACGGCCTGGTCTACCCCGGGCTCGGCTGGCTGGTGTTCCGCGACAAGTCGTACCTCCCCGAGGAGCTGGTCTTCTCGGTGAACTACCTGGGCGGTGCCCAGCCCACCTACACGTTCAACTTCTCGCGGGGCTCCGCGATGATCCAGGCGCAGTACTACAACTTCCTGCGCCTGGGGCGACGCGGCTACGCAGACGTGGTGCGCAACATGCTGGACAACGCCCGGCACCTGAACGACCTGCTGGTCGCCGACGGGCGCTTCGAGATCATGAACCCGCGGCTGCCCGAGCCGGTGGTGACCTGGCGCATTAAGGACGGCGTGGACATCGATCCGTACCAGTTGGCGGACCGCCTCCGCATGCACGGCTGGATCGTGCCCGCGTACTCGCTGCCACCCGACGCCCAGGACGTGGTGGTGCTGCGTGCGGTGGTGCGCAACGACATGAGCCGGCCGAAGGTGGAGGCGCTGGCCCAGCACATCGCCGAGGAGTGCGCGTACCTGGAGCAGCACCAGGCCGCCCCGGATCCCGGGCGAACAGGAGCCGAGGCGCAGCACCGGCGCTGCTAGCCGTCCGCCTCCTTCGCGGAGCGCACGCCCAGGAGCCGTGCCGCGGGCGACCCGGTGAACCCATAGGTGAAGACAGTGCCCGCGATGACCACGAAGGCCACCGGCAGCAGCAGATCCGCCCCCGGGGTGCCCGCCCGCGTCAGTGATGTCGCCATGCTCGCCGCGGTCGCGGCGGCGACGATTCCACGGGGCGCCATCCAGCCGATGTAGAGCCGCTCGCGCCATGAGAATCCACCCCCGGCGGTGAACGCGAATGCCACCAGCGGTCGCACCACCAGCACCATCAGCGCCACCACCACCAGCGTGGTGAGAATCACCGGGCCGAGGTCGTCCGCGGATACCAGCGCCGCGAGGGAGACGAACAGCACGCCGATTGCGATTGCCTCGACGGTGTCGAAGAACGGCAGCACCGCGTCCACGTCGTGCCGCACCCCCACCGAAATTCGCTCTGCCGCGGCCCCCATCGCGAGTGCCGTGAGCAGGCCCGCGTTCGGCACCATCGCGCTTGCGATACCCGACCCCAGCACCACCGCAGCCAGCATCACCGTGGTGCCCGCCACATGGTTCGACCCGGCAAGGCGCAGGCCGATCCAGAGGAAGGCCACGCCCGCCGCCGTCCCGATGGCCGCGACCCCGATGCCCTCGAGGAAGGCCAAGACGCCACCCAGCACATCCGCCTCATTGCCGGCGCGAAGCGCCTGGAACACGATGACCGCCGCGAGCGCTCCCACGGGATCCAGCAGCAGGCTCTCCCATGTGAGGGTGTCCCCGACCCGGCGGGTGACCCGGGCATGGCGCAGCAGCGGCCCCACCACCGTGGGGCCCGACACCGCGAGGATGGCTCCGAGCAGCAGGGCCACGTCCCATGGGATCCCGACGATCAGCCATATGGCCAGGGCACCGGCGATCCAGGTGACGAGGCCGCCGAACCAGACCAGGCGCAGCACCACCCGCGTATCGCCGAGGCCGATGGGGCGCCGCCCCAGGTCCATGCCGCCACGGAACAGGATGACGGCCACCACCACGTCGATCACCGGGCCGAAGGAATCGCCGAGTATGAGGCGCGCGTCTGTCCAGGAGGCCGCGATGCCCAGGAAAAAGCCCGCGGGCAGGAGCAGCACCAGCGCGGGCAGCCCGATCCGCGGCGCCACCACCTGGCATGCGGCGGCAACCGCGAAGATCAGGGCGATCGCCAGGAATACCTGCGGCTCGGTGATTGCCTCCGGGGACAGGGCGCGAACCTACCACCCGGTGGTAGACCACCCACGGAATCCGCGAAACGAGGACGACGGCCATGGCGCTCATCGACGAGACCCCAATCGACCCGCAGGAGGGCTGGGTGGCCGACCACGTCCGGCTCTACGCGGAGTCCGGTGGCACGGAGGGACATCACTGGCAGCCCGGCGTGCCAACCCTGCTGCTCACGACCCGCGGGAAGCGGAGCGGAAGCGCACGGCGCACGGCGCTCATCTACGGCCGTGACGGTGACGACTACGTGGTGATGGCCTCATACGCAGGCGCGCCCGCGCATCCCGACTGGTACGTGAACCTGGCCGCCGATCCCGAGGTGGTCATCCAGGTGGGCGAGGATGTGATGCCCGCTACCGCGCGCACGGCCGGGGAGGCCGACCGCGACCGCCTGTGGGCGACGATGACCGCGATCTGGCCCGACTACGACGAGTACGCCACCAAGACCACGCGCGAGATCCCGCTGGTGGTCATCTCCCCCACGGACTGAGGGGGCGCAGCCGGGCCGGCCTCATGCGCCCGGCTGCCACACCATCAGCACGAGTACCGCCACCGCGAGGACCACCGAGGCCCAGTGCAGGAGCCACGTCGTGCGGTCGGACAGCATCGCGCGCAGCGTGGCCTCATCCCCTTCGCCGCGCTCCGCCAGTGCCTCCGCGTAGGCGCGGGTGCCACGGCTTCGCCGTCCGCCCCAGGCGCCCGCCACCAGGGCGATGACGAAGAGCAGGATCGACACCTCCAGCCACCGCTGCCCATAGCCGTCGATCTTTCCGGACAGGTAGAAGCCTGCGATCAGCAGCACCACGCCTCCGATGCCCAGCATGATGGCGCCGGGGCGCGCGAGCCCGAGGATCGTGGCGATCTCCGACGGCGTGCGGCGGCGCGGCGCGGCAGTCGCCACGACGCCTGCAACGGCTGCGCCGGCAAAGAAGAGGATCACGCCGATCAGGTGGAAGAGGATGCCGATCTGGTAGCCGCTCATCGTGCTCCGGAAGATGGGGAACGTGTCGGGCGCGACGATAGACCGGAGGCGGCACCCGCGCGGGGGAACGGCAATCCATCGCGGACAGCCGTCACCCGCCGGAGGCCCCATCCGTTTTGCTACCGTCGCGCACCGCCGCGCGAGCGGTGGAACGAGGCGGAGTAGCTCAGCTGGTTAGAGCAGCGGAATCATAATCCGCGTGTCGGGGGT
>CAZPAT010000067.1:2578-7257 GCA_964584485.1 uncultured Bifidobacterium sp. | reverse complement strand
TCTCCTGCGATCGCTGACGGTGCTGAGGCTACCGGCCCCCGGGGGCCCGATGGTGCCCTAGCGGCGACCGCCCCGCATGCCGGGCCCGCCGTGACCGCGTCCCGAGTTGTCCACGATCTTCTCCGCACGCGCCGTGACCTGGGCCTCGGTGAGGTCGGGCGCATTCGCCGGCTTCGCCGAGGTGATGGCCGCTGCCACTGCCTTCACCAGGCTGTCGCGCGACACGCCCTTCTGCTGAGCCAGCTCGGCGGCCGTGGTGCCCGCCCGGCGTGCGGCGCGCAGTTCGGACGCCGTGACACCGAGCGTGGAGGTGATGGCCTTCTGCACCGCGGCCTTCACGGCAGCGCCCCGGTTGGCCCTGCCCGCGCGCTGTCCGGGCACGCGGTCCACCATCCGCTCGGCGACGGTTGTGCGCTGTGCGCTGGTGAGCGATGCGCCCTTGGTGGTCTTCCCGATCGCCGTGGCGATGGCATTCACCAGCGTGTCGCGCTCGACGCCCTTCTCCTTCGCAAGTGCTGCCAGCGAGGTACCGGCGCGCTTTGCGGCGCGCAATTCGTCCTTCGTCACCCCAAGGGCGTCGCGCACGGCCGTGGCAACGGGGCCGTTGCCGGCCTTCGCCGCGCGCTGCTTCGCCGCCGCGGGCGTTGCGCCCTGGCGGTCGTGGGCCATGGCATCAGCAGCCCCCAGGGCCAGCCCGCCTCCGGCGATCATGCTCCCCGCGAGCGCAAGGCTCGTGAGTCGTCGGCTTCGCAGTTTCATGTGCGTGGTCCTCCATGTGCTCGGGGTCATGGCCACACCCTTTCCGTAGCGGTGAAGGACGCTATCCACGGGGAATAAGAGCAACCGAAGAAAAGCGTGCGGACTCTGTGATGGTGTTGGCTGGGCGTAAGCCCGACGTCACCCACCCCACCGACCCCGTGGTCGTGTCGGCATCGTCTGCCGTGGGCCCCGCCCGGGGGGTGCCGGCGGGGGTGCCCGGGTGGTCGGGGCCTACGCGGCCCCGCGGACGGGCGCGCAGCGGATGGTGCGCCCGGCAACCGCGCAGGTCGCCTGCCGGCGGCCATCCATGTCGCGCAGGCGCAGGGTCCATCGGCCGGGGCGCGCGCCTGGCGTGCCAATCGCGTATCCGAACTCCGCGAGGGTCCATGACCATGTCGGTGCAGGGTACGGCGGGCTACCCGGCCCGAAGTCCGGGGTCGCATACCCTGTCGGAGGCTCCAGTTCGGTGCTGCCGTTTCCCAGCACCAGTTGCCCGGGCTGGCCGGGCACTTGCACGGCTTGTGCCACGTGGACGTGCCCCGATGCGATGAGCCGGTAGTTGCCAAGCGTCCCGCGCGCAGCAGCAACGGCATCCGCGCTGACCCAGGGTGACGCGCCGGGCTGCACCCGAAGCAACGACCAGAACCCGAACAGCGGACGGTGGGTGACCAGCCATGACTCCCTCCCGCGCACGGGCGCCGCCATGCGCGCTGCCGCAGCGAATCGCGGTGCCATCAGGGCTGCCGCCGTGGTCACATGGGTGTCGCTGCCCTCGGAAGTATCGGCGATGACCAGGCGCAGGGTGCGACCCTTCCCGACCGGGAGATCGATGGGGTACGGCGCGGTAACGACCTCTGGCGCCGTCAAGGCGCCGCCCGGGCCCCGAACCGGCGCACAGTCGTCCCATGTTTTCGGGCGCGGGTCCATGAACAGCATGAAGCCGTTGCCAGCCCGCCAGCAGGCCTCGTGGTTGCCCCGGGCCACGATGAGGGGGGCCGTGCGCAGCACCGGCTGCAGCGGCAGCAGCGCGTCGGCGATCCAGCCGTATGCCTGGTCGGTGAAGGGCATGCCGGCAACTGGCGGTGGGCTTCCTGCGCACAGCGCCTGCTCGGATGGTGGGCAGGCGCTCTCGCGGTAGAAGAAGTCGCCCGGCATCAACACCACCTGCGGACGCGACGCCGCGACGCGTCGTGCGATTCGCGCCAGGGGCCAGGCGCGGTCGTTGGCGCAGTCCTGGGTCTCGTCGCCGCTGCGTATGCGACACCCCGTGTCGTCGAAGATCCCCAGGCGCGTCACGCGCGCGGGCATGGACGCGGGTATGCGCAGTCCGCCGACAGATGCCGATGTGGTGCCCACCGGGATTGCCCGGTTGCACACGAGCACCGGTGAGAACGCCGCCCCGGTATTGGGGGCCGCCCTGCGCCACTGCATGGGCAGTACCTTGCCGTCGGCCACCAGCGACGGGCAGGCCGATCCGGCTGGCACCACGGCACGCGCCACCAGGCCAGAGGGCGTCACCGACACCGGCGCCGCCAGGGAATAGGCCGCGATGGGGGATGAGGGCATGGCCGCGGCTGTGGTGGCGGTCGTTGCGATGCCGCCCGCCCCCGCCAGCACGCACATGGCGGATGCGAAGAGAAGTTTCACGATCGGCAGCATGGCATCCGGGGCCCCATGCGGGACCGGCCCACGATTGATAGCAATCCCCTCACGTACCGCGCATTCACAATCACGCGAAACAGAGGAGTTCCACATGGCCGATGACGACTCGACATTCATCTTCCTCGCCGTCTACGGCGACGAGGCCGATGCACAGGCCGACTACGACGTGGTGAAGGAGCTCCACGCCGCCAAAGCCATCGGCAGCTTCGACGCCGCGGTCATCCGCCGCGCCGACGACGGCAAGATCCACATGAACAAGGACGAGACCGCCACCCGCAAGGGCGCATGGGGCGGTGCCGCCGTGGGTGCGGTGGTGGGCATCCTGTTCCCGCCGTCGCTGCTCGCCAGCGCCGGAGTGGGCGCGCTGGCCGGCGGCCTGGGCGGTCACTTCCTCAAGGGGATGTCCCGCAAGGACGTCAAGGAGCTGGGCGAGTACCTGGAGCCCGGCGAGACGGCCCTGCTGGTGGTGGGCGACTGGCAGCTGGACAAGGCCATCGACCGCGCCTTCTCGCGCGCCATCAAGAAGATGGACCGCGAGGTGAAGAGCCTGCAGCGCGACCAGCTGGAGGCCGACTACGCCGCCATGATGTCCGGCGGCCACGAGTAACGGCACCGCCCCCTGCGCCCGCATGCCGGCGGGCGCAGGGGGTACGCCACTCCACCCCCCCGGGTGATGGCGGGCGGCCTTCGCCGCGGGATGCTCCTTCCCGAATCAACGAAGGAGCCAACCCGATGCCACCCCTCAGTCGCCCCGCCCGCATCTCACGCCGCGCCCGCGGCATCCGCCGTGCCGCCATCGCCGCCTCGGCCGTGCTGGCCGCCACGGCGCCGACGGCCGCCCTTGCGGACTTCGGCACCCCGTCCGGCCTGTCGGGCCCCGAGCGGCCGTCGGGGAAGGTCGTCCTCACCGCGCCGGGAACCGAGGGCGAGGTGCTGCTGTCCACCACGTCCAACACCGACGGCGATCTGGTGAACGAGCAGGAGATGACCTCATTCCTGCCGGATGCGGGCTGGCAGCAGCCCTCCTTCGAGTTCTCGCCCCTGGGGCTCACGGTCAACTCCGCGTACGTGGATGCGGGTGAGTCCGGAGCCGCGGCATCGGCGGTGCGCCTGCGCGTCGGCACCGCGTGGGAGATACGGGCTCGCGTACGCCAGTCCGGCTCTGAATGGGGTTCGGCCACGCGCCTGTCGACGGCCGGGGAGAACGCCTACTCGCTCGCTCTCGACATGAGCACGTCCGGCGATCACGCGGTGGCCACGTGGGCCCAGTACGTGGCCGGGTCGTCCACCTACCGCATGCACGCGGCGCGCTGGTCCGCGGAAGCGGGGTGGGGCGCGGCACAGACGGTGACGCCCGCCGGCATGTCGTGCGTGGGGGCCGATGCCGCCATCAGCGACGCGGGCATCGTCACCGTGGCGGCACGCTGCGACATCGACCCCGCCGATGCTGCATCGCGATACGACCTGCTGGCGGTCCGCGGCGTGCCGGGCGCGTGGTCGGCTCCACAGCAGTTGTCCGGGGCCGGCGCCGACGTGGTGAACCCCGCCGTGGCGGTGGCCCCCGATGGCGCCGTGGCCGTGACATGGCGCTCCATCTCATCGCCCATCCCGGTGGTGGAGTCGCGGTTCATCCTGCCGAGCGGTGTCGGGTGGGGAACCGCTCAGCCGGTGAGCGATCCATCGGTGGGGTCGGGTGACCCCGCAATCGTCGCTACGGGGCCCAGCACGTTCATGATCTCCTGGCTGCAGGCCGACGTGCCCGCCCGCAGCCTGTGGGTGGGCAGCATCACCGACGGCCACGTGAGCTCCCGCACGCGCCTGTCGGATCCTGACGGTGCCCATCTGGGCACCCTCTCGTCCACGGTTCCCGCCGTGGACGCCCGCGTCATCGACGGCGCGCCGGTGGCAGCCGTCGCCTGGCAGCAGGGGATCGACGTGGTCACCACTGTGCTCCGTGATGGGGAGTGGGGCGAGCGGTTCGCGTTCACCCGCAGCCAGCCGAATCCCGACGCCGTGAGGGATCCCGCGGTCACCGTGGGCGGCGACGGCCGCGTGACGCTGGGCTGGAGTGAGCGCATGCTGACCGACGCCAACAAGTGGACCGGCCGCATCGTGCGCGAGAACGCACCTGCCACGCCCGCTCCGGAGCCGGCCCCGGAGCCTGCCCCCGAGCCGCCGGCCCAGGCGCCCGATGCCACCCCGCAGCCCGCACCTGACCCTGCGCCCGCTCCCGCACCTGCGCCCGCTCCCGCACCTGC
>CAZPAT010000067.1:0-2478 GCA_964584485.1 uncultured Bifidobacterium sp. | reverse complement strand
CCTGCGCCCGCTCCCGCACCTGCGCCCGCTCCCGCACCTGCACCTGCTCCGGCACCCGCTCCCGCTCCGGCGCCCGCCCCTGCTCCTGCACCGGCCGCCTCGGTGCCCACCGTGGCCACGGCATGCGCGGGCACCAAGGGCCGCGCCCGGGTGCTCTGCCGCGCCCGGGTGTCGCGTGCGGCGACGCTCCGGTCCTGCACCGGCAAGCCGCGTCATGCCAAGGCCCTCTGCCGCGCCAGGGCCCAGCGCACCTACGCCATTCGGGTGTGCTCCACGCGCAAGGGCCGCGCCAAGGCCATCTGCCGCGCCAGGGCTCAGCGCTCCTACGCACTGCGCGCCTGCACGGTGAAGCCCGGGGCCCGTGCCAAGGCCACGTGCCGAAGCACCGCCCGGGTGCGCTACGCCAGGGCCATGAAGGTGGCGCGGCGCAGGTAGCCCGCTAGGCTCGCCTCCGTGCGGGCCCTCCTTGCCATCGCCCTCCTCGCCGTCGTCGGCGGGCCGGCCGTCATGGCCGCACCCGCCGACGCCCGCGTGTCGCCGGAGCGCGACTTCACCATCCGCATCGACGCCGGCAACGCGGTGCTCCGGGAGGTGCCTGGATCAGCCGGCGCAACCGAGGTGCTGCTGCGCGGTGTGGCACCCCGGGCCACGGTGACCTACGTGGTCCGGCCCCGGCATCAGTACCGCATCCCCATCGAGCACGTCATGCGCTACTGGACGGCGTACGGCGACGTGAGCGGCCAGTTCCGCACCGACCCGCCCATCGGTGCCATCCGCCGGCGCGCGAACGGGGCCGCGGCGCCCGACGTGTTTGCCCTCCGCGGCGGGCGATGGGAGGGCGCCCCCGGGGTCATGCGATTCCGCGTGGGCCCGGCCGAGCGGGCCAAGGCCCGTGCGCTCACCACCCGCATGGCACGCGGGTCGGCCTTCGCCTCCGGCCGGGGTGTTCAGGTGCATATCGACATGCCCGATCGCCTACGCCAGAGCGCCTCGCGGCGTCCGGGCGCCCGCGAGAACGGGTGGATGACCTGCAACGGGGTGTACTCCGACCAACTGCTCGCCTGCAGCACGCCCACTGGCCCCCCGGCCTCGTGGAGGCTGGTCGCCCCGAACAACACGTACTGCGAGTTGCCGGCGGGCCTCTCCGCGAACAGCCCGATCTTCATCTACAGCGTGGTGGGCATCGTGAGCTACGCCAACTCATTCGGCCCCGGCGGCATCGCCACGCCCGCGGGCGTGCCGTTCTGCGGCATGAGCCCGCTCAGCGGCTTCGGTGGCCCCGCCACCTTCGGCTGGGGCACCTGGTATGGGGTCTCGCCGGGTTGGATCACCTACTACACGGCGTCGCGCTGCAACTACTTCCTGGCGGCATGGAGCGCTGGGGGAGGGTGCTACTAGCCCGGCCCCAGGGCCGGGCCCGGTCAGGTGGTGGGCAGCCCGGCGTCCTGCCACGCCACGATGCCGCCCTCCACGCTTGAGGCGTCGTAGCCGTTGGCGGCCAGGATGGCCGCGCCCTCCTGCGAGCGGTTGCCAGACCTGCAGAACACGAGAACGGGCTTCCCGGTGGGCACCTCTTCCGCACGGGCCTCCAACTGGCCCAGCGGGATGTTGATAGTGCCGCTTACAGCCTGCTCGGTGATCTCGTCGGGCTCGCGCACGTCCACCATCACGGCGGTGCCGGCCTCCAGTTGATCGTGTGCCTGTTGCACGCTGACCGACCTGATGGCTCCTGGCGCGGTTGCCTGTGTGCCGGCAGCGCCACTGCCCGCGGAGGAGGAGTCGCTGCTGCCGCATGCGGCGATCCCCAGTGGGGTGGCGGCCAATGCCGCGATAGCAAGGCAGACGCGAATTCGTCGAGCGGCGATCATGGGTGCACGATAGCCCAGCCGCGGCGAGGCCCTACAGGCGTGGCGGCGGACCGCCCTGGCCGCCCCCGCCGGTGGCTGCGGTGGCCTGCGGCCCATTCACGTGGCCCGGCCCGGCGCTCTCACCTATGTCGAGGGGTCGTAGGTGTGGGCACCTGCAGCGCCTGCGGTGGAGCCGAGCGCCATCCAGCCGAGCACGTACGCGACCCCTCGTGTTCGCCGCTGCATCAGGTCGGCCCGTTCCTGGCATGCCGTACGACGCCAACCCACACGCCGAGGAACCGGACGGCGAACGCCCGGGGAATTCCGTACACGCCACACCTACGCTGTCAGGCACGTGGCTCAACGCGGGTCTGTCGTTCCACGACCTCAGGCTCGCGTCGACGAGGAGGAACGGATATGCCATGGAAGCCCGGAGTGGCGGAAGGGACGGTCAGGCGCGCTGGCCTCCGGATTGTCGAGAGGGACGCCGGGGCGCCGGACGGCCGCACGCTCGGTCTCGCGAACATCGCAGCGGATGTACCGGGAATCGAGGCCAACAAGGAGAAGATCCTCGCGGCCCTCGATGTCTTCATCGAGCACGGCGTCAACATCGCGGTCTTCCCCGAGTTCT
>CAZPAT010000066.1:3325-7317 GCA_964584485.1 uncultured Bifidobacterium sp. | reverse complement strand
CCCTCCATCACGACCTCGCCGGCCGACCGGAGCTTGCCGAAGGCGGTGGTGACCGCCTCGCGGGACGCGCCGATGAGCGATGCCCACTGCGCGTGCGTGAGGTCCAGCCCGATGCGCACGCCCTCCGGTGCCGCGGTGCCGATCTGCTCGGCGATCTGGTGAAGGCGCCTGCGCAGGCGGTCCTCCACGCGCATCTCCGAGACGATCGCGACGGTCTGGTGCAGGTTGGCGAGGCGTCCGGTGAGCGCCACCGCGAGGTTGACGCCGAAGCGCGGGTACCGCGTGATGAGCGCCTCGATGGCGTGCACGGGGAGGGGCGTGACGGCGCTCGCCTCGAGGGCGACGGCCGGCGGCGCCGACTCGAGCCCGAGGGACGAGTAGACGGCGCCCGCCTCCACGATGGTCGTGGTGACGTCCTGCCCCTCGCTGGTGACATCACCGAGGGCGATCCGGCCCTGCCGGACGATGTAGACCTGGTCACCGCGGGTGAGGGACGCCGGGGCGTCGGCCTCCCGGGGCCAGCGGACGAGCGGCAGGCGCGCGTCCAGCAGGTCCAGGTCGCGGCGGGGAATTCCGTCGAACAGGTCCAGGCGGGCGAGCGCGGGGCGCGTGGCCTCGCCGGAGCCGGTCGACGGGATGCTGGGAAGTGGTGTGAGAGTTGCCATGGGGTCACCCTCGCAGGGGGTTGTAAGAGACCTTTGAGGTCCCCGGTAACGCTCGGTGACGGCACCGTTGAGGTATCGCGGCCCGTCGGTTGCGATGTGGCCGTCCGGGGGGCCCTATCGTCAGTTCCCATGCGGTGATCCGCAATTGTTAAGGAGTATGTGCCCGTGCGGCTCCCGCATCCATCGTTGCACGCGGGATTGCCCGTGCGGGCCGGGGCTGTCGCCTCGTTACCGCCCGGGCGGGCCGGGAAGGCGCCCGTCCACCCGCAGCACGCGGTCGGCGTACAGCAGGGCGATGGCGATGAGCGCGAAGGGCTGCGTCACCACCTGGGTCAGCGTGCTCCAGATGCCCTCGCCCCAGGCGAGCGCGGTGCCATCGAGGGGGCTGAGGATCGCGGCGCCCACGATGCCGATGGCCAGTTGCGCGATGGCCGTGACCACCTGGATGAGGATCCATGCGAGGAAGACCGTCCACCACGCACCGCGCACGAGGTCCTGGCTGCGCCGCAGCGCATCCCGCACCCCGGTGTCCTCGATGACCACCGCCTGCCCGGCGAACAGCCAGAGGATCGCAAGGAAGATGCCCGGCAGGACGAGGGCGAAGAGTCCGACGATCACGCCGAGCGTCACCAGGACGAGTGCCCCGAAGAGGATCCAGAACCGCACGCCCACCTTCTCGAGCGCGGCGCCCGCGCCAACGGCATCGCCGTCGAGGCGACGGACCGTGGCGATCGCCACCGCGGCCCCGCTCACGGGCAGCAGCAGGATGGCGGGGATGAGCGCGATGCCCACGATGGCCCCTGCCCGCGCGATGTCCCCGGCTCCCGACGCCGCGTTCGTGGCGATGGCGGAGAGGATTCCCACCGGCACCACGGTGACCGCCGTGAGCAGCAGGAACAGCCAGGGCTCGCGGCGGTACATCTCCCACGCGCGGCCGAGCAGCTCGCCGAACGTGAAGGGGCCGGGTTCGGGGGCCGTCACGTCAGTCCACCGGCTCGAAGGGAACGGCGTCGCGCACGAGGTCGCCGGCATCGAGGCCCACGCTCTGCATGTAGAAGGGGGTGAGGAGGTTCAGGGTGTGCCGGCAGGCGGGGCAGATGGGCAGGGGCGGCGGGGGCGGCACGCCGGGCGTGTCGCCCGTCAGTGAGTACGGCGAGCCCGAGTACCGCGCGCACGCGCCGCACTCCTCGCCGCGCGTGTCCAGCCGCACCAGGTCCCATCCCTGTGCGGTGATCTGGTCCACCCAGCCCCGGTGGCGGGCGGCGTAGGCCGCGCAGTCCTCGGCCAGCGCGCGCCGGGCGTCCGGATCCCATCCATCGCGGATCGCCGCGGCGAACACCGGCGGCGGGTCCGGGATGTGCCGGAAGCGCTCGGTCCAGGCGTCGATCTCCGCCTCCCAGTCCCGGTCCGCCACGCGATCAGTCCTCGACGAAGTCGACGGGGACCTCATGCCCGATGAGCCCGGCCTCGACGCCGCGCCGCAGCAGCTCGCGCACCGCCTCGCGGCCATCCTCGCCGTAGTCGAGGGTGCGCTCGTTCACGTACATGCCGACGAAGCGGTCATTCAGGTCGTCGTCCAGCCCGCGCCCGTACTCGGCGGCGTACTGCAGCGCGCCGGCGCGATGCTCCAGGCTGTACCGGATGCTCTCGCGCAGGATGTGCGACAGGTCCACCATCGCCTGCTCCCCCAGGTCGCGGCGCACCACGTTGCCGCCGAGCGGCAGGGGAAGGCCGCCGGTGAGCTCATGCCACCACGTGCCGAGGTCCAGCACGTTCACCAGGCCCTGCGCCTCGTAGGTCAGCTGGCCCTCGTGGATGACCAGTCCGGCGTCGGCGGTGCCATCGGCCACGACGTCCAGGATCCGGTCGAACGGCACGATGAGCGGGTTCTCGATGCGCCCCGCGGCCAGCTGCAGCTCGAGGAACGCGCTCGTCAGGGTGCCGGGGATCGCCACGGTCATGCGCGGCAGGTCGGCGGGGTCCAGCGGCTCGCGCGCGACGACCATGGGGCCGTACTGCTCGCCCATCGACGCACCGTGCGGCAGCAGGCGGTACCGGTCGGCCACGGTGGAGTAGGCGTGGATCGAGATGGCCGACACCTCCAGGCGCCCCTCCATGGCCCAGCGGTTCAGGGTCTCGATATCCCGCAGCAGGTGCTCGAACTCGAACTCCCCCGTGGGGATGAGGTCCTTCGCCAGCGCGTAGAACATGAACGCGTCGTCGGGGTCCGGGCTGTGACCCAGGCGGATCAGCGTCATGCGGTGGTTCCTCCGGTCGGTGTTCGGGCCGGGCAACCCTAGCGCCGACGGGCTACTCCGGGCGCGGGGAATCGTCGCGCAGCACGCACATGCCCTCGCCCTCGGCCACCAGCACGTCGCCCGAGTGCACGCTGACCACCGCCCGGAAGCCCCGTCCGCTGGACTGCACCAGGCGCCCGCGCAGCGTCAGCTCCACGCCCTCGAGCGGCACGGGCTTGCGCAGCCAGTAGCGGACCTTCGCCGTCATGCCCCACAGGCCGTGGGGGGCACCTGCGTACACCAGCATCTCGTCCACGAGCAACCCGATGATGCCGCCGTGCAGGCGGTCGGCCCATCCCTGGAACCGCTCATCGGGTACCCACGTGGCCACGGCATCGGTGCCATCCCGGAAGACGTGCAGCCCCAGGCCCGACGGGTTGTCCGACCCGCAGACGAAGCAATGGGTGATCTCGGGGGGATTGAGGAGGTCTGCGCCGTCGGGGCTCATGCCACCATGGTGGCATGAGCGGCTGGGTGGCGCAGGTGGCATGCGTGCCGACCGGGCACGGGGCGTGGTGGATGGCCTGGGGGGATGGCGGGCTGGTCGCCGCCGCGCGCACGCGCCGCGAGGTGGAGCGCCGTGCGCGGGGTGCCGGTGCCATCCGCGTGGAGGCGGGGGACCCCGGCGCGGCCCCCACCGATCCGGACTGGGCGCGCCTCCCCCGCGGCTTCCGCGGGCGGGCGCTCATGGCGTGCCATGCCCTGCGCCGTGGCGAGGTGATCACCTACGCCGAACTGGCCGTTCGGGCGGGAAGCCCGGGGGCGGCGCGGGCCGCCGGCTCGGCCATGGCCGCCAACCCGCTGCCGGTGGTGATCCCGTGCCACCGCGTGGTGAGGGCGGATGGTGCGCCCGGCGGGTACTCGGCGGGGGGCACGGTGGCCAAGGTCCGGATGCTGCGCGAGGAGGGAGCGCTCCGGCCGGGTGCGGAACGCTGCTACTCTGGCGCGCCGTGATTGCGCTCCTGGTCGTCATACACGTCATTCTCTGCGTCATGCTGATCGCCCTCGTGCTGATGCACAGCGGGAAGGA
>CAZPAT010000066.1:0-3225 GCA_964584485.1 uncultured Bifidobacterium sp. | reverse complement strand
AGATCCTGGCCTTCATCGAGGACCACGTGGAGCGCAACGGCTACCCGCCGACGGTGCGCGAGATCGGGCAGGGCGTGGGGCTGGCCTCCCCATCCACGGTGCATCGGCACCTGGAGAAGCTGGAGGCGTCGGGGCATCTGCGACGTGATCCGTCGAAGCCCCGGGCGATGCTGGTGGGCGCGCAGGGTGGCCGTGCCGCGTCGTCCGACGCCGGTCCCATGACCCTGCCGCTGGTGGGCGCCGTGGCGGCGGGAGCGCCCATCCTCGCCGACGAGCACGTGGAAGACCACGTGGCAGCGCCGTTCCGAGCTGACTACCTGCTGCGCGTGAAGGGCGACTCGATGATCGAGGCGGGCATCCTGGATGGTGACCTGGTGGCGGTGAAGCAGCAGGACACCGCCCGTGACGGCGAGATCGTGGTGGCGCTCCTCGGCGATGAGGCCACGGTGAAGCGCGTCTTCCGGGAGCCGGGCGGTGTGCGCCTCGAGGCCGAGAACGCGGCGTACGAACCCATCCGCGGCACGGATATCTCGGTGATCGGCCGGGTTGTCGGGGTGATGCGCGACCTCTAGGCCGCCCGGGTCGCGGTATCCTTGGCGGGCGAGACAGGCAGTCGCGGGGCCTCCGTGGCCTCGAGGAAAGTCCGGACACCGCAGAGCAGGGTGCTGGCTAACGGCCAGCCGGGGAAACCCGAGGGAAAGTGCCACAGAAACGAAACCGCCTCGTCGAGCGATCGCGGGGTAAGGGTGAAAAGGTGCGGTAAGAGCGCACCAGCGGTCCGGTGACGGGCCGGCTGGGTAAACCCCACCTGGTGCAAGGCCAAATCGGGGCGTCACGGGTTGCTCGCCCAGTCCCAGGTAGGCCGCATGAGGCGTCCGGCAACGGGCGTCCCAGATGGATGACTGCCCACGACAGAATCCGGCTTACGGCTCGCTGACCCAGGGGCCCCGCAAGGGGCCCCTGGCATTGCCGGGGCCTAGTCCCTGGCGCCGCCATCCCCGCGCAGGACGATGCCTGTCGCGAGCGCCGCGGTGACGTGCTCGGTGAGCGCCTGCAGGATCTCGACTGCATCGCGCTCCAGGGCAGCCCCGTCCCGCTTCGCATCGGTCGCCTCGGCGATGGCGGCATCGGCGAGGCGCCGGTCGGCCACGATGACCTCCACGTGCCGGCCGTCGACGGCCGCGCGGGCGCCGAGCGCCAGCGCGCGGTCGGTGGCCTCGCCGGTACGGCCGGTGGCCAGCGCGCGCGCAAGAGGTCGGATGTAGCGACGTGACTCGCGGAGCGCCATCGTGGCCCCGGGGCGCGGTACCGGGCCGGGCGCGCCCCCGGGGGTGCGTGACAGGTGCCGTGCAACCCCGTCCGTGCGGCCGACGAGCACGGTTGCGAGAGCCGGGCAGGGCGGGAACTCCACGGCGGCCGGTGGTGCCCGTACCGCCGCGGGAAGCGCCGCGTCGGCATCCCGGAGCCACGCGCGGAGCTCGTCCAGTTCGAACCTGCGGTGACCGCCAGGGGTGCGATGGACGGGAAGGCGCCCCGCATCCGACCATGCCCGCACGGTCGGCACGCTCACGCCGAGCAGCGCTGCGGCCTCGGACGTGGTGAGCGACCGCCGTTCGGGCGATAACGGGCGTTCGCGGATGCCCATCCATCGGCGCGGGCTGCCCGCGCCGGGCTCACGGGCCACCTTGACGTCAGGCGCCGTCGCGGAACGAACGCCCGCGGGCATCGATCAGCAGCGCCACCACGATGACCACGACCATGAGGCCGACGCCCAGGGTCAGGGCTGCGCCCAGACGGGCCCCGCCCGCCCAGGCGATGGCCGTGGCGATGATGCCCGTCGCGAGGGCGATTGCCCATGCGAGCGCGTCAGCACGGCTGAACCCGAGAGGCCACATGAGGCGAGGATAGCCCGCCCACGGGTGCCCCGTGCAAACTGCCTGCATTCAGGCATATTCTATGACATCTACAGGCGGGCCTGCGCACACACTGCACACGCAAAGGCCCCGCACCCGGTGAACCAACCAGGTGTGGGGCCGGGTACGCCAACGGGAGCGACGCCAGCCCCCCTCCTTTGGGCGTGTGCCTGGTCGGGCAGCTTCCCCAGCACCTCAATCCACCCCAGTTCCGTAATGCGGGGCTGTGGGCCGCTGTGCGTATCCAGCCACCCCAGATGCCCGGCCTGCTCCATGGCGCCGACGGTAGCGGCAATAGACGGCCTGCCGGAACTGTGGGTTTACCCTATGCATCAGACCGTTTATGTTGTTTGCATCGTGCCCCTTTTCCCTCCCGGTAGTCGCTATGCCCGCCGTGGCCCTCGGGGTGGCGGGGAGCGCGAGCACAGACGCGCAGTCTGCGCTTGGGCCGGTGGCATGAGCGCCATGGCCGCCCTCCGCCGCGCCCTCACGATCGCCGCAGCCCTTGTCCTCACCGGGTTGTGGGGGGGCGTATCGCTCGCAGCGGTCGGTGTTCCCTGGGCCACGCAGGCGGGTGGTACCTCATCGGACCAAGGCCTCGCCGTCAGCACCCTCTCGGACGGCTCGGCGATCGTGACCGGGACCTTCAGCGGCACCGCCACCTTCGGATCCACCACCCTCACGAGCCCAGGGAGCTACAACGTCTTCGTGGCGAAGATCGATGCCTCAGGTGCCTACGTGTGGGCCACGCAGACGGGGGGTACCTCACTTGCCGTTGGCGAGGCCATCAGCACCCTCTCCGACGGCTCGGCGATCGTGACCGGGTACTTCACCGGCACCGCCACCTTCGGATCCACAACCCTCACGAGCGCAGGGAGCTACGACGCCTTCGTGGCGAAGATCGACGCCTCGGGCGCCTACCTGTGGGCCACGCAGGCGGGGGGCACCTCGGTGGACCAGGGAAGAGGCGTTCGCACCCTCTCCGACGGCTCGGCGATCGTGACCGGGGAGTTCCAGGGCACCGCAACCTTCGGATCCACCACCCTCACGAGCGCCGGAAGGTACGACGTCTTCGTGGCGAAGATCGACGCCTCAGGCGCCTACGTGTGGGCCACGCAGGCGGGAGGTACCTCGTGGGACAATGGCGACGCCATCAGCACCCTGTCCGACGGCTCGGCGATCGTGACCGGGACCTTCCAGACCACCGCCACCTTCGGATCCACCACCCTCACGAGCGCAGGGAGCTACGACGTCTTCGTGGCGAAGATCGACGCCTCAGGCACCTACCTGTGGGCCACGAAGGCGGGAGGCA
>CAZPAT010000065.1:5076-7329 GCA_964584485.1 uncultured Bifidobacterium sp. | reverse complement strand
GACTTCGACCTGTCGAAGGCCCGGTACCACAAGCTCATCATCATGACCGACGCCGATGTGGACGGCGCGCACATCCGCACGCTCATCCTCACCTTCCTGTTCCGCCATATGCCCGAGGTCGTGGACCAGGGCTACGTGTACATCGCGCAGCCGCCGCTCTACAAGGTCAAGCAGGGCAGCACCGAGCAGTACATCGAGAAGGAGTCCGACCTCGAGGACTGGCTGCTCGAGCGCAACATCGGCGACATGACGCTGCAGGCCACGGGGGATGCGGAGTCCGCCCTCACCAAGGCGCGGTTCCAGCGGTACACGCGCGCACTGCGCGAGCACGACGGCTGGTCATCAGCGCTACGGGCCACCCACGGCAACGAACTCGTGGACTTCGTGCAGGTGCACGGGTTGGTGGAGGCCGAGCCGGCGGACATCGCCGCTCTCGCCGCCGCCGTGGTGGCCGCATCCGGCGACGCCGCGGAACTCACCGTGATCGACGAGGATGCGGAGGCAGCCTCGGTGCGCGCGCGCTCGGTGGAGTCGCGCACGGGCGAGGCGCGTACGGTCACCATCCCGTTGTCGCTCTACGCGGCCCCGGAGCTCGCGGCCTTCCGCGCCGCTCGGGCGAAGCTGCGCGACCAGGTGGGCGAGGCCCCGTTCGTGGTCACGCGTGGTGCCCGCCGTCGCGAGGCCGCCACGTACGACGCCCTGCGTGGATCCATCATGGACCTCGCGCGCGAGGGCATCTCGCTCAGCCGCTTCAAGGGCCTCGGCGAGATGAACGCCGAGCAATTGTGGGAGACGACGATGGATCCTGAGCGCCGGATACTGCAGCGCGTCACCATGGATGACGCCGCCGCCGCCGACGAGCTGTTCTCGATGCTGATGGGCGACAAGGTGGAGCCCCGGCGTGACTTCATCGAGCGCAACGCGCGCTCCGTCGAGTTCCTGGATGTCTGAGATGGCGATCGACCGCCACGGGAGGATCGAGCCGCGCGAGTTGGCCGAGGAGATGCGCTCGTCGTACCTCGACTACGCGATGAGCGTGATCGTGGGCCGCGCGCTGCCGGACGTGCGCGACGGCCTGAAGCCGGTGCACCGCCGGGTCTTGTTCGCCATGCACGACCGGGGCCTGCAGCCGGACCGCGGCTACGTGAAGAGCGCGAACATCGTCGGAACCGTGATGGGCGAGTACCACCCCCACGGTGACTCGGCCATCTACGACGCCCTGGTGCGCCTGGCGCAGGACTTCAACAGCCGGTATCCGACCGTGGACGGACAGGGCAACTTCGGCTCGCAGGAGTTCGCGGCTGCGGCCATGAGGTACACCGAGGCCCGCCTGTCGCGCTATGCGACGGAGATGCTGCGGGACATCGACGAGAACACCGTCGAGACCATCGCCACCTACGACGACCGCCGGCGCGAGCCCACGGTGCTGCCGTCGCGTGTGCCCAACCTGCTGGTGAACGGCTCCGCCGGGATCGCCGTGGGCATGGCCACCAACATCCCGCCGCACAATCTGGGCGAGGTCGTTGATGCCTGCATCGCGATGATCGATGATCCCGCCATCGACTCCGACGGCCTCATGAAGTTCGTGAGGGCGCCGGACTTCCCGACCGCCGGCCAGATCGTGGGCCTGTCGGGCGTGCGCGACGCCTACCGGACCGGCCGCGGCCGTGTGGTGGTGCGGGGCCTCGCGCACAACGAGCCCCTGAAGCACGGCCGCAACGCCATCGTGTTCACCGAGCTGCCGTACCAGGTGAACAAGTCGGAGATGCTGCGGAAGATGGCCGAGCTCGCCAACGACGGCGTGCTCAAGGAAATCGCAGACCTGCGCGACGAGAGCGGCCGCGACGGCATCCGCGTGGTGGTGGAGCTGCGTCGAGACGCCGTGCCCAAGGTGGTGCTGAACAAGCTGTACAAGCACACCCAGGCGCAGACCACCTTCGGGGTGAACGCCATTGCGCTGGTGGATGGAGTGCCGCGCACCCTGTCGCTGCGCGACATGATCCGGCACTACCTCGACCACCAGCGCGATGTCATCCGGCGCCGGTCCCGCTTCCGCCTGGACCGGGCGGAGACGCGCGCACACGTGCTCGAGGGGCTGCTGATCGCCCTCAAGGACATCGACGCCGTCATCGCCCTCATCCGGGCCGCCGCCGATCCCGATGAGGCCCGCGCGGGCCTGATGAGCACCTTCGACCTGAGCGAGCTGCAGGCCCGGGCCATCCTGGACCTGCGGCTGCAGCGCCTGACCCAGCT
>CAZPAT010000065.1:0-4976 GCA_964584485.1 uncultured Bifidobacterium sp. | reverse complement strand
GCGAGCTGCAGGCCCGGGCCATCCTGGACCTGCGGCTGCAGCGCCTGACCCAGCTCGAAGCCGGGAAGATCGAGGCCGAGTACGCCGAGCTGCAGGAGGAGATCGCCGAACTGCGCGCGATCCTGGGTGACGAGGCGCGGGTGTACCAGGTGATCCGGGAGGAGCTCACCGAGGTCCGCGGGCGGCACGCCGATGAGCGGCGCACGGAGATCATCCCGGCCGAGGGCGAGATCGACCTCGAGGACCTCATCGCCGAGGAGGAGATGGTCATCTCCATCACGGCAGGTGGCTACATCAAGCGGCTTCCGGTGACCACCTACCGCGCCCAGCGGCGTGGCGGCAAGGGCCTTCGCGGTGCCCGCCTGAAGGACGAGGACCGCGTGGACCACCTGTTCATCGCGTCCACGCACGACTACCTGCTGTTCTTCACCAACCAGGGGCGCGTGTACCGCCAGAAGGTGCACGAGATCCCGCAGGCGGCCCGCGACGCGCGTGGCAGGCACATCGCGAACGTCCTCGCCCTGCTGCCGGACGAGGAGATCCGGCAGGTCTTCAACACCCGCGACTACGCCGAGGGCAAGTACCTGGTGCTGGCCACCAAGGGCGGCATGGTGAAGAAGACCGAGTTCGGCGCGTACAACACGGTGCTGAAGGAGGCCGGCATCATCGCCATCCGCCTCGCGGATGATGATGAGCTGGTGGGTGTGCAGTTGACCGATGGCGACGCCGACCTGCTGATCGTGTCGGCGCGCGGCCAGGCGGCACGGTTCAGCGAGGAGCAGGTGCGCGCCACGGGCCGCGGAACGCAAGGCGTGCGCGCGATGAACCTGGACTCCGAGGACCGGGTGCTGGCGGTGGCGGTGGCGGACGACGAGGCCGACCTGCTCGTGGTGACCGGCAACGGCTACGGCAAGCGCACGGCCATCACCGAGTACCCGCGCAAGGGGCGCCCCACCAAGGGCGTGCGCACCATCAAGGTCAGCGATCGCAAGGGCGAGCTGATCACCGCGCGCATCGTGCGGCCGGGCCAGCAGCTGCTGCTGGTGTCGGTGATGGGGCAGGTCATCCGCATCGAGGTGGACGGCGTGAAGCGCATGGGCCGTAGCACCGAGGGCGTGCGCCTGATGGACGTGGGGGACGAGGACAGCGTGGCGACCTGCGCGCCCGTGGATGAGCAGGAGGCCGCAGCTGAGGCCCCAGAGGCCCCGGAGTCCGGTAGCGCGGCTGACGACCCGGTCGCAGGCGGCGAGCCGGACGCGTGATCGCGGTCAGCGCGCCGGCCGGCCGACGGCGAGCAGGCCGTCCCCCTGCCCGATGACGCCGAGGCCCCACTCCACCGGGTAGAGGGCGGCGCGCACCGGCAGGGCATCGCCCCAGCCGCGTTGGCGCTCGCCCCCCGTGGTCCGCGCGTCGAGCGAGCCGGGCAGCACGCCCATGAGGGGCACGGTGCGCACGGACACCACGCGGATGCCGGCGAGCCCCAGCACCCAGGCGAGCGAGTCCCGGTCGTAGTGCACGAGGTGCCGCGGCAGCTCCAGGCCGTCCCATGCCCCGCCGGTGGCCCGTCGCGCGAGGGAGCGGATGTTCGGCACGCCCACGACCAGTCGCCCGCCCGGCGCGAGGATGCCCGCGATGGCCCGCAGGGTGGCCACGGGATCCGGAACGTGCTCGAGCACCTGCGACATCCGCACCATGTCCCAGTCGCCTGCGGGCAGGCGGCCCTCGTGAAGCGCGGCGTCCAGCGACCCCCGAACCACCCAGGCGTTCCCGGATTCCTGCGCGGCGCGGACCGCCGCCTCTGACGGCTCGAGCCCCCAGGCCTCGTGGCCGGCCTCGCGGAGGGCCATGACGGCCATTCCCGTGCCCGCGCCGACGTCGAGCACCCGCGATCCGGGGCGAAGCGGGCCTCCGATGTCGGCCTCGGGGACGGCGACCCCGATTACCCGGGCCACCCTCCCGCCCGCCCCCGCCGCACGCGAAAGCGCACGACCCGAGGCCCGGGCCGTCAACGACGCCCGACGGGGGTCGTGCTGCGGGTAGTCGTCCGGGTACCAGGCGCCGGGGTCATCGGGCCATGGGTCGGTACGGCACAGCAGGCAGGTGGGGCACTCGACCACCCGGAACTCACCCGGCATGCCGCGCCGGTGATCGCGCGATCGCAGCACCTCGCGACCGCCGGCACCTCCGCACACCGGGCACGACGACGGGTGCGTGGCGGGAGGCGTCGGCATGGGGCGGGAGGATACGGACCGCGGTCCACTAGCCTTGCCGGACCGTGACGCGCCTCCCCGACCCCAAGGACATCCTTCCGCATCGGGACCCGTTCCTGTTCATCGACGAGATCGTGGAACTGGTGCCCGGGGAGTCGGCACGGGCGCGCTGGACGCTCCGCCCCGACACCCCCTTCCTCGCCGGGCACTTTCCGGGCGAGCCGATCATGCCGGGGGTGATCATCGTGGAGGCCCTGGCGCAGGCCGGCGCGCTGGCGGCGTTGTCCACGGAGGACGGACAGGGCAAGCTGGCACTCTTCGCCGGCGTGGACAAGTGCCGGTTCAAGCGCCCCGTGCGTCCCGGCGACACGCTGGAGCTCGTCACCCGCGTCACGCGCGTGCGTG
The DNA here is from genome assembly GCA_964584485.1 of uncultured Bifidobacterium sp. GTDB lineage: Bacteria > Actinomycetota > Thermoleophilia > Miltoncostaeales > Miltoncostaeaceae > SYFI01. Next base: position 2,361 of record CAZPAT010000065.1, on the reverse strand, counting down.
GTCCCATCGGCGAGGCCGAGGCCGTCGCCACGGTGGACGACGCCGTGGCGTGCACGGCCACCCTCAAGTTCGCGATCGTGGGTCGCGATCAGGCGGGCGCACCCTGAGCCTGGTCGCCGCGGGACCACGCGATCGCCGACGTGCCCGTCTCGTGGGCGTGGGCGGCTACGTGCCGCAACGCGTGATGACCAACGCCGAGCTGGAGGAGATGGTCGACACCAGCGACGAGTGGATCGTCTCCCGCACGGGCATCCATGAGCGCCGCATCGCCGCCGATGACCAGGCCACCACCGACCTGGCGGCCGAGGCCGTGCGCGACCTGCTGCGACGGACGGGCACCGATCCTTCCGACGTGGACCTGCTGGTGGTCGCCACCACCACGCCCGACTACCCGTTCCCCCCCTGCGCGCCGATCGTCGGGACCATGACGGGCATGGACCATGTCGCGGCCTACGACACCAACGCGGTGTGCTCGGGCTTCATGTACGGCATCGCGCAGGCCACCGGGATGGTGGAATCGGGAATGGCCCGCCGTGCCGTCGTGGTGGGCGCCGAAACGCTCTCGCGCATCATGAACTGGGACGACCGCGCCACGTGCGTGCTCTTCGCGGACGGCGCCGGCGCGGTGATGATCGAGGCCGATGGGGGCGAGCCGGGCACGGGCGTGGTGGGCGTGGAGTTCGGATCCGATGGCACGGGGTTCGCCGACCTCTGGGTGCCGGCCGGGGGGACGCGCTCGCCGATGTCGCCCCAGACGCCGCATGCCGACGCATGCATCCAGATGAACGGCCGCGAGGTCTTCCGCTTCGCCACGCGCATCCTGGTGGAGTCATCGCAGCGCCTGCTTGCCGAGGCCGGCATCACGATCGCCGATGTCGACCTGCTGGTGGCCCATCAGGCGAATGAGCGCATCCTCGACCACGCATCGGAGCGCATGGGCATTGACCGCGCGAAGGTCGTGATGAATCTCGACAGGCTGGGAAACACCTCGTCGGCCAGCATCCCGCTGGCCCTGGCCGACGCCGTGGACACGGGAATGCTGGAGGAGGGGGCGCTGGTGCTGATGGTTGGTTTCGGGGCGGGTCTCACGTGGGGCAGCGTGCTCGTGCGATGGGAGCCGCGCACATGATCGCGCTGCTGTTTCCGGGTCAGGGTGCCCAGCAGGTGGGGATGGGCCGCGATCTCGCCGCGCAGTTCCCCGTGGCCGCCGACACCTTCGCCGAGGCCGACGACGCGCTGGGGTACGACCTCACCCGCATTATCTTCGAGGGCCCGGAGGAGGATCTGGTGCGCACCGACGTGTGCCAGCCGGCGATCCTCGCCATGAGCGTGGCGTGCCTGCGCGTGGCCCGCGACCACGGCCTGCGGGGTGACCTGGCCATGGGCCACTCCCTGGGGGAGTTCTCCGCGCTGGTCGCCTGCGGATCGATCGGGTTCGCCGAGGCAATTCGCCTCGTGGGCGAGCGTGGCGCGGCCATGCAGGCCGCGGGCGAGGCGCGGCCCGGCACCATGGCGGCCATCCTCGGGCTGGCAGATGGCGATGCGGAGTCGCTCTGCGCCGAAGCCGGTGATGTGTGGCCGGCCAACTACAACTGCCCTGGGCAGGTCGTGGCATCCGGCACGGTCGAGGGCATCGACCGCCTGCTCGCCCTGGCGTCGGAGCGCGGGATCAAGGCCACCCCACTGAAGGTGGGCGGCGCCTTCCACAGTCCCCTCATGGAGCCCGCATCATCCCGGTTGGCGCCGGCGCTCGAGGCATGGGACCCGCAGGCCCCCGACCCGCGGTTCCTGTCCACCACGACCGCCCAGGTCGAGCCCGCCGATCGCATGCGGGCGGTGCTGCTGGACCAGCTGACCTCGCCCGTGCGCTTCGGCCACGCGGTGGAGACCGCAGTGGCGATGGGCGCTCGCACGTTCGTGGAACTCGGGCCCGGCCGGGTGCTGTCCGGCCTGGTCAAGCGCGTCAAGCGCGACGCGGTGCTGCACCAGGTGTCCGGGCCGGAGGGGCTCGAGGGGATCGCCGGGGTCATGGGATGAGCGTCGCACTGGTGACGGGCGCAAGCCGTGGTATCGGCGCGGCATGCGCGCTGGCGCTGGCCGCTGCCGGCCACGATGTGGCCGTGGGGTACGTCGCCGACGAGGCTGGTGCCACCGCGACGGCGGACGCCGTCCGCGCGGCCGGCGTGGGCGCGGCCGTGGTGCAGGGTGACATCTCCGATCCCGCGCAGGCCGATGCCGTGGTGGCAGGTGCCGAGGACGCCCTGGGCCCGCTCGGTGCGCTGGTCCTGAACGCCGGCATCACGCGGGATGGCCTGATGATGCGCATGAGCGACGACGACTGGCGTGCGGTGATCGACACCA
>CAZPAT010000064.1:2969-7335 GCA_964584485.1 uncultured Bifidobacterium sp. | reverse complement strand
GGAAGCACGGTGCGCCACTCCTCCGGGTGCCCGGCGGATGAGCGGATCGCCTTGAGGGCCGTGACGCCCGCCATGTAGAAGCCGAACACCAGGAAGCACGCCGCGTACACGCCCAGCCCCCACGACAGGGCCACGGCGATCACCGCCAGAAGGCCCCAGGCGAGGTTCGCGAGCCCCACCTCGATCTGAAAGGGGTTGGTGGTGCCGCTGTCCCAGCCCATCCGCGCCGCATCACCGCGGTGCATGAGCGAGTGACGCACGAACGAGAGCAGCCCGGCGAGGCCCACGGCGAACAGGCACGCCCAGCGGAGGTCGGGCGATGGTGAGAACGCGGTGGAGAAGCCGATGCCGAGGCCCAGCGCACCGACGGCGTAGGTGAGCGCCATCGTGATGCCCGCGGCCCTCTCCTGGTTCATGGGTGACATGGGGGTCCCTTCATGGTCCGGGGGGTAGGTGCGTCCCGGTTCCACGAGGTGCCCGCACTTCCCTGCCTGCAGCGCCCCCGGGGCCGGTACTGTGACGGCAGTTCCCCATACGCACGCGAATCAGCAGGAGACACGACATGGCTCTCGAGGTCGGCAGCGAGGCTCCGGACTTCACACTGGTGGACAGCAACGGCGATGAGGTCACCCTCTCGCAGTTCCGCGGCACCCCCGTGTACCTCAACTTCTTCCCTGCAGCATTTTCCGGCGTCTGCACGCCGTGGTTCACCTCGATCGTCAACAACGCGGACTCTGTTGAGGGAGCAGTCGTGATCGGGGTCAGCGTTGACAACAAGGCGTCCCTCAAGGCATTCAAGGAGTCTCTCGGGGCGGAGGTCGTGCACTTTCTCGCTGATTTCCACCCCAAGGGCGCGGTTGCCCAGGCGTACGACTGCTACCTGGATCAGGCCGGTATCGCAGGCCGCTGCACCTACGTGATCGACGCCAACGGCGTGATCGTCGATGTCGATCAGGTTGTTCCCCTCGAGACGCCTGACGCCGACCGGCTGCTGGCGTCCCTTGCCACCTGCAAGGTCTGACGGGCGATGTTCCTGCTGCTCGGCCGCTACCTGAAGCCCGTTGACGAGGTGGAGGTCCACCTCGAGGCCCATCGGGGATGGGTGCGCGCCAACGCGGAGGCGGGGCGCATCATCGCCGCGGGCCGCGAGGAGCCCCTCCGGGGAGGGGTCCTCGTGGCGACGGGCGTCACCCGTGACCAGGTGGACGAGATGATCGCCGCGGATCCCTACGTGACCGAGGGCGTCGCCGAGTACGACGTGCGCGAGTACCACGTGGTGCTGGCCGCCCCCGGCGCGGAGGCCCTGCAGGCCTGAGCCACGGCGCACGGGCGTCGACGGGTGGGTCCGGTATCGCGGTGGCGGGGATCGCAGCCGGGGATCCCGCACGTGCGGCCCCCGCACGTGCCGATCCCGCTTCGGCGAGTACCCGCCACCGCGATACCGGACCCACCCTGCGCCGCGGGCCGTGGCTCAGGCCGGCGTGTTCGCCAGCTGACCGCACGCGGCGGCGATGTCCGCACCGCGCGAGCGGCGGAACGAGGGGTGCAGGCCCGCCGACTGGAGTTCCTCCGCGAACCGCCGGGCCCGCTCCGGAGGCGACCCGCGGTACGCGCCGCCGGTCGCGTTGTACTCGATGAGGTTCACGTGGAAGCGGCCGTCGCGCAACTGGGATGCCAGGCGCCGGGCATCGGCCGCGGAGTCGTTCACGCCGTCGAGCAGGAGGTACTCGATGAACACGCGGCGTCCCGTGCGGTCGGCGTAGCGACGACAGGCGGCCAGCACGTTGGCGACCGGCCAGCGGTTGTTGATGGGCATGAGGGCCGAGCGGGTATCGTCATCCGCGGCGTGCAGGGACAGCGCGAGGCGCACGGGCACCTCGAACGACACCATCTCCTCGATTCCGGGAACCCACCCGGCCGTGGACACGGCGATGGACCGCGCCGAGAGGCCCAGGCCCGTCGGCGCGTGGATCTCGCGGATGGCATCGAACACCGCACCGGTGTTCTGCAGGGGCTCGCCCATCCCCATGAACACGATGTTGCCCAGCCGGGCCTCCGCCTCCCGGGCCACCGCGGCGGCCAGCAGTGCCTGGTCGGCGATCTCGCGGGCGGTGAGATCACGGCCCGGGCCCATGGCACCGGTGGCGCAGAAGCGGCAGCCCAGCGCGCACCCGGCCTGGCTGGACACGCACAGCGTGCGGCGGCCGCGTGCATGGGCGATGAGCACGCTCTCGATGGCCAGCCCATCGGCGGTGCGCAGGCGCCACTTCAGCGTTCCGTCGCGGCTCTCGGCCATGGCGTCGGGCACCACGCTCCAGAGGGGCACGACCTCCTCCAGCCGCTCGCGCAACGACAGGGGCAGGGTCGTCACCTCGGCCCATTCGCGCGCACCCGCGCGTCGGGCGTCCTCCACCTGGCGCAGGCGGTAGGCCGGCTCGCCCCAGCCCTTCAGTATCGATGCGACCTGATCACTCATGAGGCCGGGGAACCTATCGTGACGCGCTCGACATAGGGGATGACCCGGGGGAACAGGCGACGACCCACCAGCACGATCCATGCCGCCAGCACGCAGGCAATGCAGCTGAACACGATCAGCGCATTGGTCAGACCGACCGCCTGCGACAGGTACCCGAGGCCCACCGTGGGAACCGTGCCGGCATACGCGCACATGTAGAGGGCCGACATCAGCTTTCCGCGCTCCTCCAGCGGCACGATGGTGCCGCAGATCACCGTGCCGCCCTGCAGGATCATGCCGTTCACGAAGCCGAGGATGCCGGCGGCGGCCACGACCATCGCGGCGCTGCCCACGAACGCCGCGCCGGCGATGAGCCAGGTGACGAGCGCCGAGATGACCACCCCGATCATCACGGCGCGGCGCGGGTCGACGTTGCGGGTGACGATGGGCGTCATCCCCCCGAGGCCCAGCACCAGGAACCCGCACAACCCGGCGATCGCCACGTTCGTGGCGCCCAGGGTGTTGTAGAGGAAGAGCGGCACGAGCGAGAGCACCGTGCCCTCCATGAAGGACATCGTGAATGCTGCGGGGCCGATGAACCCGGCGAATCCGATGCCCTGGCCCGGGGGCATCCCCACGCGCATCTCGAACCGGTACGGGCGGCGGCGCACGGTCTCACGCGCCACCAGCACGCAGGCCAGCCCCACCATCATCAGCACCACGTGGATCTCGAACGGCCGGTGCAGGGGATTGCCCCAGTACTGGGCCACGATGCCGGCGAACAGCGGACCGAGGCCGAAGCCGATGCGGAACGCCGCACCGGCGGTCATCGATGCGAGCGCCTTCGCACCCGGGAGGGCGTGATCGATGACGAACGCCGTGCCCACGCCCAGGTACATGCCGATCGCGAGGCCCTGCAGCACCCGGCCCACGAACAGCAGCGGCACCGCATCGGTGAACGAGAACACCAGCGACGCGCTGGTCATCACGAGCATCGCGGGGATGGCCAGGCGCTTGCGCCCCAGACGGTCGGAGGCGTTCCCCGCGAGCAGCATCGTGGGCACCACCGTGGCGGTGTAGGTGGCGAACAGCAGCATCAGCACGCCGTTCGAGAGCGCGTACTCCTGCTGGTAGAGCGGGATGAGCGGGGTGATGATGCTGGTGCCCATGGTGAACACCAGGAGCGCGATCAGCGCCAGGTACGAGCCGCGCGTCATCGCGAGCGCCCACCGGTGCCCTGCACCTGCGCGACGATGGTGGCGCCCGGCCCGATCACCCGCGGCGAGCGGAATGCCGCGATGGCCCCCAGCACCAGGATCCCCGCCGCCACCAGCAGCGCATTGCGCATCCCGGTGGCCACCTGCTCCCGGAAGGGCTCGGCCACCAGGCCGTCCTGCGCCGTCACGGCAACCGGGACCGACATGGCCAGAACGGTGCTGAGGAGTGCCCCGCCCAGCGCGCCCCCGGCATAGCGCGACACGTTCGGAAGCGAGGACGCCACGCCCAGGCGGTCCTCGGGCACCTCGTGGATCACCGTGCTGGTGATCGGCGCCGTGGACGCCGCGAGCCCGAGCGCCATCACCACCATGCCCGGTACGACCATGCCGTAGGACTGCGCACCGAACCCGGCCGCCAGGATCACCGCGCCCGTGATGGCGGTGCACACCGCCACGCGCATCATCCGATCGCTCCCCACGCGCGTGAGCAGGCGCCCCGACGTGGGGGAGCCGATCATGAACGACAGCGCGATCGGCGTGATGGCCAGCGACAGGGTGAGGGCGCTGTACCCCAGCACGGCCGTGAAGTAGAACGGCAGCAGGAGCAGGGTGCCGAACATGGCAGCCCCTACGCAGAAGCCCGCGATGTTGGGGTTGCTCACGGTGCGCAGGCGGAACAGGCCCAGGTCGAGCA
>CAZPAT010000064.1:0-2869 GCA_964584485.1 uncultured Bifidobacterium sp. | reverse complement strand
CCCGCGATGTTGGGGTTGCTCACGGTGCGCAGGCGGAACAGGCCCAGGTCGAGCATGGGGTCCGCCGCGCGCGACTCCCGCCAGGCGAACAGCAGCAGGCCCGCGGCACCCGCCGCCAGCAGGCCGAGGGTGCGGGGTGATGCCCATCCCCAGGAGGCCGCTCCCGTCAGCGCGGTGAGGATCGGGAACAGCCCCAGGGCCGCAAGGGCCGCGCCCAGCAGGTCGAAGGGGCGCGGCGGCCCCGGGGGGCGGCGGTGCATCACCAGTGCCGCCCCCGCCAGGACGAATGCGCCCACGACCGGCGTGAACCAGAACACGCTGCGCCATCCCCAGATCCCCACCAGCACGCCCGCGATGTTCAGCGAGACCACAGGGGCCACCGTGATGATGGCCGTGAGGATGCCGATGGCAAGGCCCCGCTGGCGGGGCGGGAACAGGATGGCGGTGTAGGCGTAGGCCGTGGGGGCCATGGCCGACGCGCCCACCCCCTGGAGGATGCGGAACACCACGAGCGACGGCTCGTCCCACGCGATCGCGCACAGCGCCGAGGCGACGACCATCACCAGCACGCCCAGCACGAAGATGCGGCGGCGTCCGTAGAGGTCCCCCGCACGTCCGGCGATCGGGAGCAGCACCGCCTGGGTCACCAGGAACCCTGTGACCACCCATCCCGCCCCCGACACGCTGGCGTCGAAGTCCCGCGAGATGTCCGGCAGCGCGATGTTGACGATGCTGATGTTCAGCACCGACAGCATCATCCCGCCCGCCACCACGGTCATGGCCATCCAGCGCCACCGCGGGCTCGCCCGCAAGCGGGCGCGGATCGCGCGAAGGCGCGCGGGGAGCAGGGTCTCCTTCACCGCCCCACGGTATACCCCGCGGCAGTGCCGGGCGGGCTAGCCTTCCCCGCCGTGGCCAGGAAGAGGCGCCAGAAGCCCGTCCAGGTGCGCATCGGCGCGCGCGACCTGCTGTGGGATTACGCCCGCCTCGCCCGCATGTACTCGGTGGAGATCATCGTGGTGGCGCTGCTGCTCATGGTGGTCTCCGTGGTGCTCGAGGCCACCTCGGAGGACGGCTGGACCTGGACCTGGCTGGGCGCCCTCGTGGGCATCACCGGACTGACCGGCCTGGTGTTCTTCCCCCTGCTGCGCGTGTGGCTGCGCAAAGGCGGGCTGCCATCGCTCCGGCTCCCCGATGCCCAACCCGCCGAGGGAGGACGCATGCTCGCGGCCGCCCCGTCGGACTGGCGCAGGTTCGCCGCGCTCAGCGGCGTGCTGCTGTTCATCTCGGCCTTCGCGACCATGCTGTTCCTCGTCGCGGTGCTCGGCCGCGGGGGGACGGCCGAGGGCGTGGTGATCGGCGTGCTGCTGGCGTGGGGCCTCGTGACCCTCGAGGACGGCCGGCTGATCCAGCGCACGCAGGCGGATGAGAAGCGCACCTACTGGGCCGCCGGGCGAAGGCCCTGGGGCGCCGGTAACAGGCTCGTCTTCACCATCAGCCGTTCCTGATAGTCTCTCGCCGTATACCGGAGGGGGGTATCGGTGGGGGACGTGAACGAGGTCATCATCATCGGCAGCGGCCCGGCAGGACTGACCGCGGCCATCTACGCGGCGCGCGCGGGGCTCGAGCCCCTGGTCATCGAGGGCTACGGCGCCGGCGGGCAGCTGATGATCACGACCGACGTCGAGAACTACCCGGGCTTCCCGGAGGGCGTCGAGGGCCCGGAGATGATGCAGCTCTTCCGTCGCCAGGCAGAGCGCTTCGGCACGCGCTTCATCACCGCCGACGTGAGCCGGGTGGACTTCTCCGCACGACCGTTCCGCGTGTGGGTGGGCGACGACGAGCACCAGGGGACGGCGGTCATCGTCTCCACGGGTGCATCGGCCAAGTGGCTGGGGATCGAGGGGGAGCAGCGGATGATGGGCCGCGGCGTCAGCGCCTGCGCCACCTGCGACGGCTTCTTCTTCAAGGACAAGCCCGTCGTGGTCGTGGGCGGCGGCGACACCGCCATGGAGGAGGCCCTGTTCCTCACGCGGATGTGCGAGAGCGTCACCATCGTGCACCGGCGCGATGAGTTCCGGGCGTCGGCCATCATGGCCACGCGGGTGCTCGAGAACCCGAAGATCACCGTGCGGTGGGACTCCGTGGTGGAGGACGTCGAGGGCGATCAGGTGGTCACCGGGGTGCGCGTGCGCAACGTGGAGTCGGGTGCGGAGGAGGTCATCCCAGCCGCCGCGATGTTCGTGGCGATCGGCCACCAGCCCAACACGGCACTGTTCGAGGGGCTGCTCGAGATGGACGCCGACGGCTACCTGCGCACTGCCGATGGCAGCACCTACACGAACATCGAGGGCGTCTTCGCATGCGGGGACGTCCAGGACACCGTCTACCGCCAGGCCGTGACCGCCGCAGGCAGCGGCTGCATGGCGGCGATCGACGCGGAGAGGTGGCTGGAGGCCGGCACGGCCGGGGCCACGGACCACGCGGGCGCGAGCGCGTCCGCCGACTGAGGAGACGACAGCATGGCGGACGTCATCGACATCACCGCGGACACCTTCCAGGGGCTGGTGCTGGAGAGCGAGAAGCCCGTCCTCGTGGACTTCTGGGCGCCCTGGTGCGGCCCATGCCGGATGATCGCACCGGTCATCGAGGAGATCGCGGGGGCCCGTGAGGACATCGTGGTGGGCAAGCTGAACGTGGACGAGGCCCCGGCCATCGCCCAGGCCTACGGCATCCAGGGCATCCCGTTCATCGGCCTGTTCCAAAACGGGCAGCTGGTGCGCAACGCCGTGGGCGCCATGCCGCGGGCGGGCATCGAGCAGGCCCTCGGCCTGAGCTGACCGGTGCCCACCTACGACCTCCGGTGCCC
>CAZPAT010000063.1:5939-7347 GCA_964584485.1 uncultured Bifidobacterium sp. | reverse complement strand
CGGTCGATGAACGGCCACACCACCAGCAGGATGATGAGGATGTTCGGCACCATGAACGTCGCCATGATCACCGGCGTGAGCACGTCCTGGTTGGCGAAGATCTTCAGCAGCTCGAAGGCGAAGTAGAAGTACCACTCGGGCCGCGGCACGAAGTCGGTGGTGGCCGGGTTGACCGGCTCGCCGACCTCCACCTTCACGACGATCGCGAGCACGATGATGCCCACGATCGTGAGCCCCGCGATGATCGTGTCCTTGAAGATCGCGTAGGGGAAGAAGGGCTTCCCGGTCTTCTTCGCGAGGGCGTAGTCCCTGTCGTAGGCCTTCTTGTCGGCCGGCTTCATCGGACGCCCTCCTCGGCCTTGGCGGGCCAGGTCGCGGGGTACGTGACGGCGCCGGGCAGGGCCTTGGCGCGCTCGCGCGCGGCCTCGCGGCGGGCGTCCTCCTCATCGCGTTCGATGCGCAGCCGGCGCTTGGACCACGGCGGCTCGGAGATGCCCAGGCGCACGATGAAGTACAGGTGCAACCCGATGAATGTCGCGATTGCGCCGGGTATCACGAGCATATGTATCGAATAGAAGCGCGATAGCGTGGCTGGCCCGAACTCCGGGCCGGCGCGCAGGATGTCGCCGATGTAGGGGCCCACGATCGGGGCGGAGGCGAAGATGTTCACCGCCACCACCGTGGCCCAGTAGGCCTTCTGGTCCCACACCAGCAGGTATCCGGTGAGGCCCATGAACATGGTGAGCAGCAGCAGGAATGCGCCGGTCACCCAGGTGAGTTCGCGCGGGTACTTGTAGGCGCCCCAGATGAACACGCGGGCCATGTGCAGGAACACCACGATGATCATCACCGAGGCGCCCCACTTGTGCATGCCGCGCACGAGCCATCCCCACGTCACCTCCTCGGTGATGCGCTGGATGCTCTCGTAGGCACCGCCCCGGGTGTCGGGCACGTAGTACATCGCCAGGATGATCCCGGTGATGGCCTGCATGCCGAACACCACCATCGCGGTGAAGCCGAGCGTCTGGTACCAGCTGGTGCCCTCCGGGATGTTCCGGAACAGGAACCAGCGGGTGCCCGTCTTGACCCCGGAGCGCTCATCGACGTAGTCGATCGTCGCGTCCGCGGACTTCTGCACGGGGTTCTTCGGCCCGATGTCCTTGGTCGTCAACTCAGGCTCCTAGGTGAACGGGTAGAGGTGGGACAGGGTTCCCGACACCGGCACGCCCGGGTCGGCCAGGGGGAAGGTCTCCTGCTGCTGGTCGATCGAGTACGGCTTGCCGACCAGCACCTGCAGGTTGGGGTTGCTGCTCGTCGCGGCCACTGCCAGCGGCACGCGGTCCTCGCCCTTGGCGATCTGCTCGGCGGTGTACGACTTGCTGCCGTCCACGATCTTGATGTCCACGCG
>CAZPAT010000063.1:3712-5839 GCA_964584485.1 uncultured Bifidobacterium sp. | reverse complement strand
TTCTTGAGGAACTCGCTGGCGGGGCCGATGTACACCCACCGGTAGTCCTCGCCCTTGAGCGGCTGCGCCACGGCGAAGCCCACCACGGGGACGAGGATGGCGGCCGTGAGCACGCCGCCACCGGCGATGGCCACGTTGGAGAGGAACCGCGTGCGCGTGATGTACCCGGGGTCGTCCGAATGGTCCGGCTCCGGGGTGAAGTCGGTCGCACGGGGGCCCGTGTAGGGGCCATCCTGCGTTCCGGGCGCGCCGCCGTTCGGCTCGTCCTCAGCCACTCCAACCTCCGTAGACGATCATTGGACCCGCGACACTAACCGAGGGGAGCCGATCCGGCGCGAAATCTCAGCGCACGGGCGGGGAGTTCGGGCCGTATGTCCCCGTCGCGCGGGGACGCCCCGGCCGCGCCTCAGCGGTCGGGCGACGGGATGCCGAACTCCGCCCAGCGGGCATCCACCCGCGCGCGGACCTCGTCCGACATCCGGATCTCCTCCGGCCAGGGGCGCACCTGCCCCTCGCCCTCCCACTTCGCGGTGGCATCGAAGCCGATCTTGGAGCCGTACGCGGGCCACGGAGCGGCGTGGTCCAGGGCATCCACGGGTCCGTCCACCACCAGCACGTCGCGGCCCGGGTCGACGTTCGAGAAGGCCCGGAACGCCACCTGCGACACGTCCTGCACGTCGATGTCCTCGTCCACCACGATCACGCAGCGCGTGAGCGACAGCAGGCCCAGCCCCCACACGGCGTTGATGAGCTTCTTCGCGTGGCCCGGGTAGCGCTTGCGGACCGACACGATGGCGCAGTTGTGGAACACGCCCTCGAGGGGGAGGTTCATGTCCACCAGGTCCGGCACGGTCATGCGGATGAGCGGCAGGAAGAGCCGCTCGGTGGCCTTGCCCAGCCAGTAGTCCTCCATCGGCGGCATGCCCACGATGGTGGTGGAGTAGATGGCATCGCGCCGCATGGTAATGCCGGTCACGTGGAAGGCCGGGTACCGGTCCACCGGGGTGTAGAAGCCCGTGTGGTCGCCGAAGGGCCCCTCGTCGCGGATGTCGGTGGCATCCACGTAGCCCTCCAGCACCACCTCGGCCCGCGCCGGCACCTCGATGTCCTGGGTGACCGCCTTCACCATCTCCACGCGCTCGCCGCGCAGGAACCCCGCGAACATCATCTCGTCGAGCGCGGGGGGCAGGGGTGCGGTTGCCGCATAGGTGACCGCCGGGTCGGTTCCGATGGCCACGGCCACCGGTACGCGCCCCTCGGAATCCAGCAGGTGCTGGCGGCCGTCCTTGTGCACCTGCCAGTGCATCATGCAGGTGCGCCGGTCCACCTTCTGCACCCGGTACATGCCGCAGTTGCGGGCACCGGTCCGCGGGTCGTGGCTGAACACCAGCGGCAGCGTCACGAACGGGCCGCCGTCCCCCGGCCAGCAGGTGAGGATGGGGATGCGGTCGAGGTCCACGTCGTCGCCCCGCAGCACCACCTCCTGGCAGGGCGCCGACCGCACGGTGCGGGTGCCCAGCGACGCCAGGTCCTTCAGGGTGCCGAGGGCCTTCACCTTGTCCATCAGGCCCTGCGGCGGCTGCATCTGCGCGATCTGGGCGATGCGCCCCGCGATCTCGTCGAGGTCGGCGCCACCCAGGCCCATCGCCATGCGGCGTTCGCTGCCGAACTGGTTGATCAGCACTGGCAGGTCGGAGCCGATCACGTTCCGGAACAGCAGCGCCGGCCCGCCGGCCTTCATCACGCGATCGGCGATCTCGGTGATCTCGAGGTGGGGGTCGACGGGGGCGTCCACCTCGATCAGTTCGCCGATTCCGCGGAGCGCCTGCATCCACTCGCGCAGGTCCTTCATCCGGTGAGCGCCTCCTCCAGCCCGGCCACGGGCGGCAGCCCGGCGGCGATCTCGTGGATGGGCCCGGGCACGCCGTCGCGCAGTGCCGCGCGCGCGGCCCGCACCGCACCGGCCGTCCCGGGGCCCGACTCGCCGCCGATCGCGGCGGCCGACGCGCGCCAGAGCGGCAGGAGGTCGTCCTCGCGGCCGGACGCGACCGCCGCCGCCGAGAGCGCCACCAGATCGCCCAGCGCCTCGACCATGTCGAGGTCGCCGGTGGCCGCGATGCGCACGAG
>CAZPAT010000063.1:0-3612 GCA_964584485.1 uncultured Bifidobacterium sp. | reverse complement strand
GATCGCCCAGCGCCTCGACCATGTCGAGGTCGCCGGTGGCCGCGATGCGCACGAGCCCCTGCGCGTAGCAGTAGTCACCGGCCAGCACCGCGGCCCCCATGGGGACATGGTCCACGTGGCGGGGCCGGCCCCGGTGCAGCAGGAAGCCCTCGAGGATGAGCTCGAGGCCCAGTGCGTTCTCGCGCGGCAGCGGCGGGCTGACCACGGGCACCAGCACCTCCACGGCGTCCACCGTGCGCCCGGCCAGCGCCGGCTGCTCCGACAGCACGGCGCTTACGCGATCCGCGCCGACGCCGATCACGCCCCGGCCTCGTCCAGCGCCCCTGCCAGGGCGGTGGCCAGCACGGAGAAGTCGTCATCGTGGTGCGCGGTGCTGACGAACCAGGCCTCGAACTGCGACGGCGGGGGGTACACGCCCCGGGCCAGCAGACCGCGCGCGATGGCGGCGTAGAGATCGGTGTTGCACGCCGTTGCGCCGGCGTAGTCGGTCACCGGGTCATCGGTGAGGAACGGCGTGAGCATCGACCCCACCCGGTTGATGGTGACCGGTGCCCCGCTGTCGCGAATGACCTGCTCGAGGCGTGCGCCGCCCTCCTCCAGCCGTTCGTAGGTGCTGGGCTCCGCCAGCCGGCACATCACGGCCAGTCCTGCGGTCGTGGCGAGGGGGTTCCCCGACAGCGTTCCGGCCTGGTAGCAGGGTCCATCGGGCGCGAGCTCGGCCATGACCTCCGCGCGTCCGCCGAACGCCCCCACGGGAAGCCCGCCGCCGATGATCTTGCCCAGGCACGTCAGGTCGGCGCGCACCCCGAACAGTTCCTGTGCGCCGCCGCGCGCCACGCGGAAGCCCGTGATGACCTCATCGAGGATCAGCAGCGCGCCGGTGCGATCGCAGGCCGCGCGCAGGCCCTCGAGATACCCCGGTGCGGGGGGCACCACGCCCATGTTGCCGGCGATCGGCTCGATGATGATCGCCGCGGCGCCCTCGAGCGCCGCCTCCGCGGCCGTCAGGTCGTTGTACGGCACCAGCCGGGTGGCGGCGGTCGCGCCCGCGGTGACGCCCGGGCTCGTCGGCACCCCCAAGGTGGTCGCGCCGCTGCCCGCCTGGGCCAGCAGGCCGTCGACGGCCCCGTGGTACCCGCCCTCGGCCTTGACGATCGCCTCGCGTCCGGTGGCCGCACGCGCCAGCCGCACGGCGCCCATCACGGCCTCGCTGCCGGATGAGGTCATGCGCAGCCGCTCGATCGAGGGGAAGGCCTCCACGACGGCCTCGGCGAACAGCACCTCGCGCTCGGTCGGGGCGCCGTAGGAGGTCCCCCGCGGCAGGGCGTCGCGCACGTCGCCGATCACCAGCGGGTCGGCGTGCCCGGTGATCGCCGGGCCCCACGAGGCGAGGAAGTCCACGTACCGGTTGCCGTCGGCGTCCCATACGTGCGCCCCCTCGGCGCGGTCGATGAACAGCGGGTCGCGGCCGATGCCGCGCATCGCGCGCACGGGCGAGTTGACCCCGCCCACCAGAACCTGCCGGGCGCGGGCAAAGAGTTCGCGGCTTCGGGCGTCGGGGGGTGAGGGCTCCACGGGCATCAGCCGGTCGGCAGGGGCTGGCCGGCCATGGCGATGTCCTCCCATGCCCGGTACTCGGGCGAGTAGTACCGCAGGCGCACCTTCTTGAACTCGAAGGTGGAGTAGAGGACCGCGTAGTCGTCCGGTCCCAGCCCGGCCTCGTCGGCCAGCGCGGCGATGGTCTCCTCGCAGGCGTCCTTCGAGCGCGCGTGCACCATGGTGAACAGGCTGTACGGCCAGTCCTCGTAGATGGGTCGGCGGTAGCAGTGGGACACCGACGTGAAGGTGGCCATGCGGCTGCCGAAGTCGTCCACCTGGTCCGCGGGCACCTTCCACACCGCCATGCCGTTGGCCCCGAAGCCCGCGCGGCGGTGGTTCAGGACGGCGGCGAAGCGGCGCATGAGGGTGCGCTCGCGCAGCTCACCGGCCTTCGCCAGCAGGTCATCCACGTCCCATCCGGACTCGGCCGCCCATGCGTCGAAGGGCTCGGGTACGAGGGGCAGGTCCTCCTGCAGCACCAGGATGGCCGCGCGGTCCTCCGCCGACGGCGGCGCGCCGTCGCCGCGCCGGGGCGGGGGCACGGGCGCGGCCCGTCCGGTGGTGCCTTTCTCGCCGGTCATGTCCAGTTGCACGTTGATCTTGTAGAGCATGAGCGTCGGGAGGATGCGCATGGACGTGGCACCCGTCTCGCGGGCCAGCACGTCGAGGGTGTCCTCCAGGGACATGCGCGCGTCAGGCTCCACGGCCAGCGTGAACCACATGTTGAAGTGGTGCGTGCGCCGGTAGTTGTGGCTGACGCCGGGATGGCCGTTGACCACCGCTGCCGCGTCGAACAGGCGGTCGTCGGGGTACGAGGCGGCCACCAGCGTGCTCTCGTATCCCAGTGCGCGCGTGTCGAAGATGGCCGACACCTGGCGGATGATCGCGGCGTCCTTCAGCACCTGCATGCGGCGCAGCACCTCGGCCTCGTCGAGCCCAACGGCCTCGCCGACCTCCGCATACGGGCGGCGGGACAGCGGGATGCCCGCCTGCAGGGCGTTGAGGAGCCGCTGGTCGACCTCGTCGGGCGCGTGCCGGATGGGTCGGGCGGTGCCGGTGCTCATGGCTGCTCCTCGCGTAGCCACCCGGCGGCGTCCACTGCCGCGTAGGTGATGATGATGTCCGCCCCCGCGCGGCGGATGGCGGTGATGGTCTCGATCATGGCCTGGCGCTCATCGAGCCACCCGCGCTCGGCCGCGGCCTTGATCATCGAGTACTCGCCGCTCACGTGGTAAGCGGCGAGGGGAAGGTCGGTGGCACCCCGGACATCACGGACGACGTCGAGATAGGTGGCCGCGGGCTTCACCATCACCATGTCGGCGCCCTCGGCCGCATCCTCGAGCACCTCGCGCACCGCCTCGCGGCCGTTGGCGGGGTCCATCTGGTACCCGCGCCGGTCGCCGTGCCCGGGGGCCGAGCCCGCGGCCTCGCGGAAGGGCCCGTAGAACGCCGATGCGTACTTCGCGGAGTAGGCCATGATCGCCGTGCCCTCGTGCCCTGCGGCGTCGAGTCCGGCGCGGATGGCGCCCACCCGGCCGTCCATCATGTCGCTCGGCGCCACCACGTCGGCGCCGGCGTCGGCATGGCTCACCGCCACGCGGACCAGCACGTCGAGCGAGGGGTCGTTCGCGACCTCGCCGCGGTCGTCCAGCAGGCCGCAGTGCCCGTGGTCGGTGTAGGCACACAGGCAGACGTCGGTGATCACCACGAGATCCGTGGCGGCCGCCTTGATCGCCCGCACGGCCTGCTGCACGGGCCCGTCGGCGGCATGGGCCGCCGCCGCCTGCGCGTCCTTGCGGTCGCTCACGCCGAAGAGCAGCACTCCACCGATGCCGGCACTGTGCGCGGCGCGGGCCGCGTCGGCCAGCAGGTCGGGTGACATGCGCGCGACACCGGGCAGTGCGTCAACGGGCTGCCGGACGCCGGTGCCCTCCACGGCGAACATGGGCAGCACCAGTTGCTCGGGCCGCGGCACGGCCTCGCGCACCATGCGGCGGATGCCCTCCGTGCGGC
>CAZPAT010000062.1:5399-7386 GCA_964584485.1 uncultured Bifidobacterium sp. | reverse complement strand
ATCATGCACGGCCGCGAGGTGTGCACCGCGCGGCGGCCCCGCTGCGACGAATGCCCCCTGGTGAACGCCTGCGTCAGCCGCGGCGCGTTCTGAGCGAGGCCCCCTAGACGCCCTGGGGCGGGGGCGGGTCCTGCCGCTCACGCAGGAACCGCTCGAGCTCGGCCACCAGCTCGTCGCCGGAGGGCAGGTCCTGCGCCTCGAGGCGGTCGTCGTCCGCCGCCTGCTCCAGCTGCTCCACCAGCTGCTGCAGGCGCGGGTCGGCCGCCACCACCTGATCCACCTGCTCCTCGAACTCGCGTGCGTTCGCGCGCACGCCGGTGGTGTCGAACGGCACGCCCGTCGCGGTGGTGACCCCCTCGAGCAGCGCGAGCTCCGCCTTGTGGTTGATCACCCCGGCCGCGTAATGGGACGCCGGCGCCCACAGCGACACGGCCTCCAGGCCGCGCTCGGCCGCGAGCAGGTGCAGCACGCCCACGATGCCCGTGGGGCCCCGGTAGCCGGGGGGACGCGTGTCCATGCCCTCCACCAGACCCTCCTCGGTGGCCATGACGGTGAGCATCACGTCGCGCGTATGCGGCACGTCGGCCAGCAGCGCACCGAGGGTCACGAATCGCCGCACGCCCAGGGCCTCCACGGCATCCAGCAGCAGGCGGCAGAACGTGGGCCACTTCATCGACGGCTCGCCACCCACCACCAGCACCAGGTCGTGCGCGGAGTCAGGGCACCGGATGGCCGTGATCTCCACCTCCGGCCACATGAGCGCGGGATCGGGGCCGGTCAGGTCGATGATCGGCCGGGTCACCTGGAAGTCGTAGAACTCCTCCGGGTCCACTGAGCCGATGCGCTCCGCGTCCCGTTGCTCCGCGATGGTGGCGATGGTGGCGGATGCCGCGCTGGCGGCATCGTTCCAGCCGCGGAAGGCCACGACCACGATGGGATCGCGCAGCGGCGGGTCGGGTGGGGTGATCGAGAGAATTCCGGCCATGGCTGCATGGTGACAGGTGATCGCCCGCGCGGCCGCGCGTTCGGCACCACGGGGTAGCGTGGGCACCGTGAGCACCACGGCCCCCCACCCCGCCCGCCGCAGGGTGTTCACGCTGGCAACCGCCGCCATCGCGGTCGACACGCTGCTGTTCAGCGCGATCGTGCCCGCGCTGCCCGTCTACCAGCGCGAGATGGGCATCTCAGACACCCAGGTGGCCCTGTTGTTCGCCGCCTTCCCGATCGCACAGCTCATCACCGCACTCCTGCTGCCACGGTGGGTTGACCGCGCCGGACGGCGCACCGCGCTCACGGCGGGTGCCCTGCTGCTCTTCGCATCGGGGGTTGCGTTCGCGTTCACCACCGAGCCCATCACCCTCGCCATCGCCCGCGCCGTGCAGGGCGGGGCAGCGGCACTCACGTGGACCGGGGCCCTCGCGGCCGTCAGCGATGTGTATCCCGTGGACCAACTGGGCTTCCGGCTGGGGCTGGCCGAGACGGCCGGTGGCGGCGTCGGGCTGCTCGGACCCCTGCTCTCCGGGGTGCTGATCGATGCCATCGGCGTGCGCGAGACGTTCCTCCTCATCTCGGTGGTTCCCCTGCTGCTCGCGGCCGCCGTCGCACTGATCCCCGAGACCGCCCGGCGGTCACCCACCCCGCCCTCGGTGCTGCAGGGACTGCGCGGGGTGGCCCGGTCGCCGGGGGCACGCGCCGGCGGCCTCGCGCTCATCCTCCTCGCGCTGGTCGAGGCCATGCTGGAACCGCTGCTGCCGCTGGATCTCGCCGACCGGCTCGGCCTCTCGTCCGCGGGCATCGGGCTGGTGCTGGCCCTTGGCACGGCAGCGGTATTCCTGGGATCGCCCCTCGGGGGGTGGTGGTCGGACCACGCGGGGCGCCGACGCCCCCTGCTGGTCGGGGGAGCCATCACCGCGCTCACGCTGCCGTTTGTCGCCGTCGGTCCGCCCTGGTGGGTCACGCTGGTCCTGGCCGTGTGCCTGGGCGCCGC
>CAZPAT010000062.1:0-5299 GCA_964584485.1 uncultured Bifidobacterium sp. | reverse complement strand
CCGTCGGTCCGCCCTGGTGGGTCACGCTGGTCCTGGCCGTGTGCCTGGGCGCCGCGGCGGTGCTGGCCGCCCCGTCCGGACCGCTCTTCACCGAGGCGGTGGACGACATGGGCCACGCCGGCTCCTACGGGCTGAGCGCGGCATCCATGGTTGCCGTGTACTCCCTGGGCTACACGATCGGCCCGCTCATCGGCGGTGGGCTCCATCTGGTGCTGGACTTCCGGGGGGTGGCACTGGTGGTCGCGGGCATCGTCGCCATCGGCACCGTGGCATGCGCCATCATGCTCCCCCGCGACCCCGACGGACACCGCGGGCGTCGCCTCACCTAGCATCCCGCTCCGGAATCGACCGGAGGACGCCTGCACGTGGGACGCACCACCAGCACCGCGGCACGAAGCGAAAGGCCTGCACGCGGAAGTTCATCATCAAGAACCGTCCGGCGGGTACCGTCACCTTCCGGACGAAGGGCGAGGAGTGGGCATGGCGACCGTTGACCCGAAGCGCGCGGCACTGGTGAGGGCGCTCATGGAGCGCGACCTCTACGAGATGCTTGACGTGCCACGCGATGCCGGCGACGAGGAGATCCTCGCCGCCATCGCGCGGCGCACCGAGTGGGTGGAGGAGACGCCCATGCGCCACGCCGACCGCGAGGCGGAGATGCACTGGCTGGCCTGGGCCGATCGGGCGCTGGTGCGCGACCCGGAGATCCGCACCGAGTACGACGCCGCGCTCGAGCGCAAGGCCGCCGCCGAGGAGCGCGCCGTGGAGGCACGCCAGCGCGTGCGGCGGCTGCGCGTGGCACGCGACCAACTGGCCCGGCGCGAGGCCGAGCGCTCCGTGCCGGTCGAGGCACCGAAGAAAGCCGCCACCCCGCGGCGCACCGCCGCCGACGACACGCCGGCGGGCGCGGGACCCGAGGTGGTGGCCGTGGAGGTGGATGAGGTGGTCGAGGTCACCGAGACGCCCGCGGGAACGGTCATCACGGACGTCACCGAGACCGTCACCATCACGGAGGATGAGAGCGGCGTCCAGGTCACCGACACCGTGGACGTCGTGGAGGCGGTCATCACGCCCGATGGCCAGGTCGAGGCCGTCGAGGTCACCGACACCGTCACCGTCACCGGCGACACCGACGGCGGGGTCGAGGTCACCGAGGTCGTCGAGGTGGATGCCATCCTCGACGAGCCCGGCGAGGCGCCGCAGGCCTAGGCCTCGCAGATGCGACGGGCCGCCCAGCGGCCCGTCGCGGCCACATCCTCCATGTGCGGGCCCGCCGCCACCGCGTCGCCCGCCACGAGCACCCGCGTCCACTCCGGGTTGATGGCGTCCTGATCAAGGCGCTCCCGCGCGGTCGCGTAACGCCAGCGCTTCACCTGAGCCCACGCCGGCGACGTTGCGGGACGCCCCAGCACCTTCGCCAGCGCGGGGAGCGCCTCCGCCAGCACCGCCCGATCCGATGCCTCCATCAGCGCCTCGCTCACGTCGGCGTCCAGGCGCACGACGAACGGCACCACGTCACCCACCGGCGGGCGGCCCTTGGCCATCTCGTTCGTCACGTAGGCGATGGGCCCGGTGAGCGGGCGGTGCGCAAACCACTCCGGGGGATCAACGGCGACCCCGGCCAGCAGCATCACGGCGGTGTCGTAGGCGACCGCCCGCATGTCGGAGGCCCGCACCGCGCCACGGGGGCTGGCATCCAGCAGGTCGGCGGCCTGCGCGCCGGGCGCGGTGATCACCACCCAGTCGAAGCCCCCCAGCGAGTTCCCCTGGTCCTGCGCCACCTCCAGCAGGTCACCGTCCTGCCGGGTGCCCGCGACGCGGACGTCGGTGACCACCTCCACGCCCTCCGCGAGGGCCTTCGGCAGGCGCGTCATCCCCTGTGGCCAGGCGAGCCGCGGCGCACCATCGATGATGCGCCCGGGCGAGGGGTCACCGGGCGCCTCCACCTCGATCACGTCATCGGTGGCCAGGTCCACCACGAACTCCGCCAGAACCCCGTCCCGGGGCACGTCCAGGAGGGGAAGTCCGTGGTCCACCACGGTGCCCTCCACCCGGCGGGCGGCCATGCGCCCCCCCACCCCGCGACTCTTCTCGAACACCACCACCTCATGCCCGGCACCGCGCAGGTCGCGGGCCGCCACGAGCCCGGCGACGCCTGCGCCGATCACGGCAATCCTCATCCGCGGGCCGCCGCTGCCTCGCGCTCGCGCCCCTCCTCGCGCGCCAGGCGGCAGATGCTCCGGAGCGTGCCGCCGAACACGTACTGGTGGAAGGGCCACATGGCGTACCAGTATGCCCGCCCGAAGACCCCCGTCGGGTCAAACAGCGCCGTCTGGTGGATCATCGACCCCGACGGCACCTCCCGTACCTCGTACTGCAGCCAGGCGCGCCCCGGCAGGGCCATCTCAGCCTTCATGCGCAGCAGGTAGCCGGGCTCCACTTCCTCCACGCGCCAGAAGTCCACGGTGTCGCCCACCGCCAGGTGCTCAGGGTCACGGCGCCCACGACGGGCACCTGCGCCGCCGAAGGGCAGGTCCAGGGCGCCGCGGATATCCCACATCCAGTCGGCGTGGTACCAGCCCGCGTCGCCGCCAATGCGCGCGATCGGCGCAAATGCGATCCGTGGCGGCACAGGCACGAACGCTGAGCGCGAGTCCACCAATCGCGTTCCCTTGCGCGCACCGCCCCATCGCATGCGTTCCTGCCCGCGCGAGGACACGGCGTCCGACCACTTGGTCTCCGCGAACTCACGGTCCTCATTCGCGAGAGCCCGCATGATCTGCTCGCGCATCCCCCGCGGGCGCACGCCGAACCGGCGCGCCGGGGCGTCGTCGGTCACCACCGTCTCGGCCCGCAGGCCGTCCACCAGTTCACGCCCCACGCGTGCGTACACCGGCGTCACGAGACCAAGCCACAGGCTTGACAGCCGGGGGGTCAGCACCGGCACGCGGATGAAGAACCGGCGCAGGCCGCGGGCGCGGCCGTACTCCACCAGCAGCTGCCCGTAGGAGACCCGGTCGGTGCCGCCGATCTCCACCACCTCGCTGCCCTCCAGCGGGATGTCCGCCGCCTCCACCAGGTACTCGATCACGTCCTCGATGCCGATGGGCTGCGTGGGGGTGTCCACCCACTTGGGCCACACCATCACCGGCAGGCGATCCACCAGGGCACGCACCATCTCGAACGACAGGCTGCCCGAGCCGATGATGACCGACGACCGGAACTCGATCACCGGAACCGGGCCCGCCCGCAGTATCCGCCCCACCTCCTGGCGGCTCTCGAGGTGAGTGGACATGTTGGGGCCGTGCCCCAGAGCACCCAGGTAGACGATGCGTCCCACACCCGCGCGCGCCGCGGCATCCGCAAAGTTCCGCGCGGCAGTGCGCTCGGCGCGGTGGTAGTTGCCGCTCGCGCCCATCGAGTGCACCAGGAAGTAGGCCACCTCCACGCCGCGCATGGCGTCGTCCAGCCCTTCGCCCGTGATCACATCGCCCTTCACGATCCGCGTGGTGGGACGGCACCGCGGCTCCAGGTTGTCCGGGGTGCGCGCCAGGCAGGTGATGTCGTCGCCCCGCTCCTCCAGACGGTGCAGCAGGCGACCCCCCACGTACCCGGTCGCTCCGGTGATCAACACGGTGCGACTCATGCGGCCTCCCCGGTCATCGCGGCATGGCGCGCGTCGGCGTCCTTGTAGCGGGCGATCGCCTCATGCCGGCGCACGGAGTGGTCCACCACCGGCACGGGGTAGTCCCGGCCCATCACGCATCCCGCCTCATCCTGGGCCTTGGCATCCATCTTCCACGGCTCGTGGATGAACCGGTCGGGCACGGACCGGAGTTCCGGTACCCACTCCCGCACGTAGGCACCTGTGGGGTCGAAGCGCTTCGCCTGCAGCACGGGGTTGAACACCCGGAAGTACGGGGCGGCGTCGGTGCCCGTTCCCGCCGTCCACTGCCAGCCACCGTTGTTGTTCGCCGGGTCACCATCCACCAAATGCCGCATGAACTCCGCCTCCCCCCATCGCCAGTCGATCAGCAGGTCCTTCACCAGCACGCTCGCGGCCACCATCCGCGCGCGGTTGTGCATCCACCCGGTCGCGCGCATCTGGCGCATTCCGGCATCGCACAGCGGGAACCCCGTACGTCCCTCGCACCACGCGGCGAACAGCGCCTCGTCGTCGTCCCAGGTGATGCCACGGTACGCGGGCTTGAGTGCCCGTGATGCCACGCCCGGGTACCGCGCCATGTGGTGCGCGTAGAAATCGCGCCAGGCCAACTGCCGCCAGAAGCCCTCCCGTGCGGCCCCCATCCCCCGGGACCCGGCGATCGCCCGGCCCACCTGGGACGGCGACAGCACTCCCATGCGCAGGTCCGCCGACAGGTGCGAGGTCCCGTCCTCGGCAGGCAGGTCGCGGTCCTCGGGATAGCGGTCCACCGCGCCACTGCGGATGAATCGCTCCAGCCGTGCCCGCGCCGCATCCGGACCCGCCATGAGCGGTGGCGCACCGTCGGGCAGGGCACCCATTCCATCGGAGGCGAGCGAGGGACCGGAGAGCTCCGGGGGCGGCGCGATGCGCTGCGCCAGCGGCACCTGCTCCCATGCCCGCCAGAAGGGCGTGAACACCAGGTAGCCACGGCCGCTCGAGCCGAGAAGGTCATCAGGGGCGACCCGCCATGGGCCGCCCACCGCCCGCATCGGGATGCCATCCGCGGCGAGGGCCCGCGACACCGCAGCATCCCGGCGCCGGGAGTACGGGGTCACGTCCCCCGTCACGCAGACCGCATCGGCGCCTGCCTCGCGCACGACCCGGGGGACGACGGCCGCCGGGTCGCCCCCGCGGACCACCAGGGGCACCCCCCGGGTCCGCAACTCGGCATCCAGGGCCTCCAGGCAGGCGCGCAGGAACCGCAGTCGCACAGGGGCCCGGTGGTGCGGCATGGCGAGGAGCGCGGGGTCGGCCACCCACAGCGCCACGACATCACCGCGTGCCGCAGCGTGCGCAAGCGCGGGATGGTCGTCCACCCGGAGGTCCCTGCGGAACCACATCACCGTGACGGGGCGATCACTCACGCGCCCATTGTGGCCCCTGTCGACCCCCGCGCGAGGGC
Organism: uncultured Bifidobacterium sp.; assembly: GCA_964584485.1. Taxonomy (GTDB): domain Bacteria; phylum Actinomycetota; class Thermoleophilia; order Miltoncostaeales; family Miltoncostaeaceae; genus SYFI01. Next base: position 191 of record CAZPAT010000062.1, on the reverse strand, counting down.
ACAACGGCACTGCGGGAAACCCGCAGCCGCATCCGCGCAGGCCCGGATGCCCCTCCACGGGTGGCACCGTAGCTTGTGGATGCAGTACGGACGCTGGCATCCGGAATGGCGACCCTCCCCGGCGCTGATTCGGGCGACGGCCGCAGGCGGGGTTCACGCCCCGTGGAGGAGGGGCCTCCCGGTGTCAGTCC
>CAZPAT010000061.1:3603-7475 GCA_964584485.1 uncultured Bifidobacterium sp. | reverse complement strand
ACGGCGAGGAGGTGACGGCCGATGAGCTGGAGGCCGTCATCCGCGCGCACGGCCGTACCCCCGCCCGCCGCACGACCCTCTACGAGATCATCGAGGCGCCGGTCTAGGAGCCGTCCCGCTCGCCGAGGAACCGCATCATGGTCTCGACCCGTGCGAACTTGATGCGCGGCGCGCCCACCTCGGCCCCCATCTCCTGCTCCGTCTGGTCGAGGTACTGCCAGTCGGCCCATGAGGTGAGGTCGCCCTGGCGCTCGCCCACCAGCCGGGCAAGCACGCGGCGCGACGGCACGCGCCGCTGCAGGTGACCTGCGCGCAGGTCCTGCAGCAGCGTCTCCACGGTCTCCTGCGCATCGGGCTTATTGGTGCCGATGATCCCGGTGGGGCCGCGCTTGATCCACCCGGCCGCGTACTCGCCATAGCGGGGGCTGCCGTCGAGGGGATCGATGACGCGGCCGGCCTCGTTCGGGATGGTGGCCGTGAGCGGGTCGAACGGCACGCCCGCGATGGGCACGCCCTGGTACCCGATGGCCCGGAATACCAGCCCGGTGGGGATCATCTCGCGGTCGTCGGTCATGCGGGCCCTCAGCGCACCGCGGTCGCCGCGGTAGAGCTCGTTGCGCGCCACCTCCACGGCCTCCACGTGGTTCGTGCCGTGCAGCGAGACCGGTGAGGCCAGGAACCGCATGATGATGCGACGATCACGGCCGCGGTCGCCCCGCGCCGCCAGTTCACGGAGGATCTCCAGGTTCTGGTCGCGGTTGCGGTCGGGATGCTGCTCGGCGTCGTGGCGCGAATGCGGATCGAGCGCGACCTCGTCGGGGTGCACGATCACGTCGATGTCGTCGCGCTCGGCCACCTCACGCAGTTCCTTCGGGGTGAACGCCGCCTGCGCGGGTCCGCGTCGTCCCAGCATCACCACCTCGCGCACGTTCCCCTCCGCCAGGGCCGTGACCGCGTGGCGCGCCATGTCGGTGCGGGCGAGCTCATCCGCCGGAAGCACCAGCATGCGCGCGATGTCCATCGCCACGTTGCCGTTACCCACCACCACGGCGCGGAAGCCGCTGAAGTCGTATGTGCGGGCGCGGTCGAGCGGGCTGGCGTTGTACCAGGCCACGAACTCCGGGCCCGAGTGGCTGCCGGGCAGGTACTCGTGGGGAATCCCCATGCGGCGATCCGCCGCTGCCCCCACCGCATAGATGACCGCGTGGAAGTACTCCATCAGGTCGGGGTGGTCGATGTGGCGCCCCACCTCCACATTGCCCCGGAAGCGGAAGCGGTCATCCGCAGCGGTGCGCTCGTACACGCGGGTGACCGACTTGATCTTCTGGTGGTCGGGCGCCACCCCGGCGCGCACCAGTCCGAAGGGCGTGGGCACGCGGTCGAACATGTCCACCTGCACGTTCACGCCGTCCTGCGACAGCAGGTGCTCTGCCGAGTAGAAGCCCGACGGGCCCGAACCGATGATCGCCACCCGCAGCGGTGTGCGCGGACCGCCCACGGGCATCTAGGCCACCACCCCGTCGGCGCCCACCGGCGCGCGGAAGACATCCTGGTCCTCGCGACGCACCAGATCGCGCGATGTCCCCGGGGCGGGCGCCGTGCGCAGGCCGCGCACCAGCGCGGCGGGCCTGCCCGACGACTTCCCGATGAGCATCCCCGCGGCGGCGGCGATCTCGTCGCCCAGCGCCTGATCGGTGGCCACCAGCATGCGCCCCTCCCGGTCGCGTCCCCCACGATGATCCAGCACGGGCGCGAAGCCCGCCACCCCCACTGCCACGTTCACCAGCCCACGCCGGAATGCGCGCCCGTGGGTGTCGGTGATCACCACGCCCACGCGCCCGCCGGCGGCCTGCGACAGCGCATGCTGGATGCGGCGCGCCGATGCATCGGGGTCCACCGGCAGCAGCACCACAGTGCCCTCGGCCGTGTTCGAGGCGTCCACCCCGGCGTTGGCGCAGATGAACCCCTGATGGGTCTCGCAGACCAGCAGCGAGCGGCGGCGGCGCACGATCCGCCGGCTCTCCCCCAAGATCACCTCGCACAGCGCCGGATCCTTGCCGGTGGCATCCGCGATGCGCCGGGCCTCATCCCCGGGCCGGATATCCGCCAGCCGCACCACGCGGCCCTCGGCCTTGCTGACCACCTTGTGCGCCACCGCCAGCACGTCGCCCGGGCGCACGCCCGCCTGCAGGGCGGCGTCAGCGAGCATGCCGGCGATGTCGTGACCGGGGACGATCTCGGGCAGGTGCCCCAGCACGGTGATGGACACTTGGTCTCCCGGTGCCGCGCCCACGCCGCTCACCCGGCCGCCCCCGTCGTCGGCTGCGCCAGCCCCAGCCGCGCCAGGGCACGCCCGGTGGCGCCATCGGGCTCGCGCCGCACCAGCTCCGCCAGGTCAGCGGGCGTGTCGACGTCCAGGCCGATGCCCGGGTGGTACACGACCTCAGCCGGAACCCCGACGGCCGACGCCTGGGCCAGATGACGCGCCAGCGAGTCCGGGCCCAACGCGGGTACCAGACCGGTGGGCGGGGTGAGGAGCATGGCGTTGGTGCCGGTGCCATCCTCCGATCGCGCGAGCACCGCGGCGTCGCCCTCCGGGGCGGCCCCCACCAGGTGGTCCACGTCGGCAGCCGTGATGAGCGGCAGGTCGCTCACCACCACCAGTGCGCTGCGTGAGTCGAGGGCGGCGATGCCCATCGCCACGGCCGCGTTGATGCCCTGCGGGGGATCGTGGTCGGGAACCGTGCGGGCGCCCACGCTCTCGGCCACCGCCCGCGCGCGCAGATCGGAGGTGACCACCACGATCTCGCCCAGGCGTGCGCTGCCAGCCAGAGCCGCGAGCACGTCGCCCAGCATCGCCGACTGCAGCACGCGGCGGCCCGCGCGGTCGAGCACGCCCGACAGCCGTCCCAGCGCGTAGCCCAGGCGCTTCACCGGCACGACGGCGCCCACGTCGTGCGCCGCCATCAGGCCATGACCTCGAGCACCACTCGCGCCAGCCGCTCGCGGGCGGCATGATCGGGCATGAGGATGTCGGCCAGCACGGGACGCACCCCCAAGGCCTCAATATCCGGGGCCTCATTGGCGTCCGACTCGTGGATCACGAACGTGCCGCATACGTCGGCATAGATCTCGGCCATCTTGCGAGCAGAGCACTCCGCGTAGCCGGCACCGCGCAGGAACTTGTGCGCGGGCCCCTCCACCGGAGCACCGCTGATGATGGGGCTCACCCCCACCACGCGGTCGCGGCGGGCGGCCACGGCGTCACGTACGCCCTGCACGCCCAGGATGGTCCCGATGGAGACGATGGGGCTGGACGGCGCGATCACGATGAGATCGGCCTGCTCGATGGCCTCGATCACGCCGGGTGCGGGCGTCGCCTCCTCCAGCCCCTCCACGCGGATGGCATCAATCTCCTCGCGGGCGCCGTCGCGCACCAGGTACTCCTGGAACCGCATCTCACCGGAGGCGGTGGTGATGATCGTGCGCACGGGGTCATCGGTCATCGGCAGCACCCGCGCCTGCACGCCCAGGCGATCCCGCAGGTCGTCCACCACCGACGAGAGGCGGGCGCCACCACGCATCAGCAGCGTGCGGTGGATGTGAGTGGCCAGGTCACGGTCGCCCAGGCCGAACCAGGCCTCGTGGCCATAGGTGGCGAGGCCCTCGAGGCAGTGGAAGGTGTCGTCGGCGTAGCCCCACCCGCGATCGGCCACCACCCCGGCCAGGCAGTACAGGTTGATGTCGAGGTCCGGACAGACGAGCAGGCCGAAGAACTCGCCATCGTCGCCCGTGTTCACGACGGCCGTCAACTCGTGCTGGCCCGCGGCGAGCGCGAGCCCGTGCACCATCTTCGATCCTCCGGTGCCCCC
>CAZPAT010000061.1:0-3503 GCA_964584485.1 uncultured Bifidobacterium sp. | reverse complement strand
GCTGGCCCGCGGCGAGCGCGAGCCCGTGCACCATCTTCGATCCTCCGGTGCCCCCGGCCAGCGTGACGATCACGGCGCGAGGCTACCAGCGCCGACGCGGGGCGAGCACCATCCAGAGCCCGGCGCACACCAGCACGAGCCCGGCCCACAGGCGCGGACCGGGGACCTCCCCGAGAAGTGGCCACGCCGTGAGCACGCCGATCACCGGGACCATGAAGAACCACGCCGAGACCCGGCCGGCGTCGCCCCGCCCGAGGGCGACGTAGAACAGGGCGAACGGCACGGCGTTTCCCACCACCGCCACCAGCAGGATCAGGCCGATCTCACGCCCTCCCGTCGCGGTGGGCGCGCCCTCGAACAGGGCGCCGAGGCCCGCGAGCATCGCGGCGCCGATCAGCATCTGCCAGCCGGCGATGGCCACCGGACGCGCACCGGCCCGGATGCGACCCGTCACCGCCACGGTTCCGACGGCCCAGGCCAGTGCACCGGCCACCACAAGGATGGATACCCATGAGACGTCCGGTGGCCAGATGGGCCCCTTCCACACCACGGCAGCCGCGCCCACCAGGCCCACGCCAAGGCCTGCCCACTGGCGGCCGTCCAGTCGCTCGCCCAGGAACACCGCGGCAAGGGCGGCGACGAAGAGGGGATCGGTGTTGGCGAGCACGGCAGCCGTGCCGGCGCCCTCGTCGGCGATGCCGATGAAGGTGGCGCCATAGAACGCGACAGACTGCGTGAGGGCCAGCACGAGTACCACGACCCACTCGGTGCCGGGCATGACGGGCCGGCCCAGCAGGGCGAGGGCCGCGAGCAGGATGATTCCGCCCGCGCCGATGCGGGCGGCCGCGGCCAGCAGCGGTGGCCACGACTCCACCAGCCAGGCGGATGGCACGTAGGCCACGCCCCACGCCACCATGGCCAGCACGGCCAGCACCGAGGCCGGCGCCGACCCGGGTCGCGGGGCGGGTGCGGTCACCGGTTCGGTCTCGCGGCGCGGTCGCGCATCCGACCACAATTCGCCCCGGCCCCGGCGTCTCCTTCCCGTGCCGACCCTGGCACGACGCCCTTCGGGTCCGTTTCCCCTTACACCGTAGCCTTACACCGTAGCCCCGGGGCATCACACTTTGTAAACATTGTCACGAGTGACGCCGGACCCTCGAATTTCCCGTCACCACTGCAGTTTCAGCCACGCAACCCGTGCCGGAACGGTGGTCCCGCGCCCTTGTCGGGGCCGTCGCTCGTGACATATGCTGCCTGCATCCCCTGGGACCCAACCTCAATCCCGGCTCGACCGGGGCGGGGCGATTGCCCAGGTCAATCAATGCAACACCCTATGACTCTTCAAGGGGGGGACGCCACTAATGGCTGACCAGTTTGCTGTTTCCTACATCCCCGGTGCCGAGACCGGGGAGATCCCGCCTTCGCCCGTCGACCGTGACGAGAAGACGGCCTTCATCTACAGCCTCGTTGACCCGATCTGGGACATCGACACGCTGCCGCTGACCTACACGAACTCCCGTTGGTCGGCTTTCTTCTACCGCGCGGACGCCAAGCGCCTCCGTCGCGTGGTGCCCGACTGCCTCGACATCGAGGACGACATCGTCGAGCACTGGTACGTCGACCACCGCAACACCATGCTCGGCCCGTACGGCGAGTGGGGCCTCACCGTGGCTGTCAGCCACAAGGCCGGTGACGGCAAGACGTACTACGCGGGTTACTACCCCTACATGTACCTGACGCAGGACGCCGCTATCGACGCCGGCCGCGTGCTGGGTTTCCCGAAGAAGGAAGCCTTCATCCGCGTGCTCGAGCACGGTGGCTCGCCTGACGATGGTTACGGCGTGTACGACGGCAAGGACTGGAAGTGGAACCACTTCTCGTTCCTGATGATCCGCAACGGCTACGTGCTGCACAGCGCCATCGGTAAGTACGACGACGCCGAGCTGTCCGCGAAGCCCGCTTTCTACGGCAACACCGAGTACGGCCGCATGAACATGAAGGTCGTCACCGCTCCGGACCTTTCGCAGTCCGAGTGGCAGCTGGTGTACCTGCCGTCGCTGGTGACCAAGGACCTCGCGACCGCCATGGGCCGTCCCGAGACCGAGGGCAGCCACCGCTTCCAGGTGAAGCCGGAGTCGATCCGCACCGCTTCGCCGGAGAACATCGAGTGGTTCCAGCAGGCGACGCCGTTCGACAACCTGGGCGCCGAGATGCCGGTGGGCGAGATGATCGGTCTCATGACCTTCTCGTTCGACCTCATCATCCCGGCCGGCCAGACCCTCTGGACCGAGACCTACACCCGTGACGCCACGTGGGCGGGTGCGGCCAAGCCGTACCGCTTCGGTCTCCGTCACCGCTTCCCGAAGCCCGTCGGCCTCGGCGCGTAAACCAGAGCCCTAAGAAAGAGGAAATTCACAATGGGACAGATTGTTGACGTTACGTCGACCCCGTGGATCGACTCGGGCGACGCGCCGCCGCTGGCGCTCGACCGCGACAAGCGTGACATCATCAGCCAGGGTGTCGCTGACCCGCTCGTCGACTACGACATCGTGCCGCTTACGTACACGAACTCGCGTTGGAGCGCGTTCTTCTACCGTGCGTCTGAGGCCGACCTGAAGCACGTGCTTCCGAAGTGCCTGGACCTCGAGGACGATGTCATCGAGTTCTGGTACGTCGACCACCTTCACACCGGTCTCGGCCCGTACGGCGAGTTCGGTCTGACGGTTGCCGCTTCCCACAAGGCTGGCGACGGCAAGACCTACTACGGCGGGTACTACCCTTACATGTACCTGACGCAGGACGCTGCCGTGTTCGCCGGCCGTGAGCCCTTCGGTTTCCCGAAGAAGATCGCCTACATCGTCACCCAGGAGCACGGTGGCAAGGAGGACGACGGCTACGGTGGGTTCGGTAACGACTACTTCAACTTCACCATGGAGCGTCGCGGCTACCTGATTCACACCGCGACGGGCCGTTACGACGACGCAGAGCTGTCGGCCAAGCCGGCGTTCTACGGCGACCCGAACTACGGCCGCATGAACCTCCGTCTCATCACGGACGCTTCGCTCAAGACGACGAAGTGGGACCTGACGTACCTCCCCTCGGAGGTCACGAAGGCGACCGCCGCCGCCATGGGCCGTCCGGAGACTGAGGGTCAGCACCGCTTCCAGCTGAAGCCCGAGAGCATCCGCACCGCTTCGGCGGGCGCGATCCGCTCCTGGGCGCTGCAGGCGACCCCGTGGGACAACATGGGCGCCATGCTGCCGGTGAAGGAGATGATCGGTCTGATGAGCTTCAACTTCGACCTCATCATCCCGGGTGCCGACACCATCTGGACCCAGACCATCGAGCGTACGGACGAGGACATCGCGGACCTGCTGTTCGCCACCCCGTACCAGTACACGATGCGTCACCGCTTCCCGAAGCCCCCGGGCGTCTGAGTCCAACTCAGTCAGGAAGCTGCTTCTTCGAGGGGCGGGTCTTCGGACCCGCCCCTCGTCGTTTGC
>CAZPAT010000060.1:0-7596 GCA_964584485.1 uncultured Bifidobacterium sp. | reverse complement strand
CTGGCCGGCCGGAGCGTGGCCCTCATCTTCGAGCAGCCATCCACGCGCACGCGCGTGTCGTTCGAGGTGGGCATCGCGCGCCTCGGCGGGCACCCGGTGGTGCTGGCGGGACGCGACATGCAACTGGGGCGGGGCGAGTCGATCGAGGACACCGCCCGCGTGCTCTCGCGGTTCGTCGACGCCATCGTCATCCGGACCGTCGATCACCAGAAGGTGGCCGCCCTCGCCCGTCACGCGGACGTCCCTGTAATCAATGCCCTCACGCATGACCACCACCCATGCCAGGGGCTTGCGGACCTCATGACGATCCGTGAGCGGTTCGGCGACCCGGCCGGCCTGCGGGCGGCCTACGTCGGCGACGGCAACAACTGCTGCCATTCCCTCATGGTCGCGGGTGCCCACATGGGCATGGAGGTTGTGGCCGGCTGCCCCGAGGGCTACCTGCCCGATCCGGAGGTGGTGGCCCGGGCCGACGGGATCGCCCGCGCCCGCGGCGGTGGGGTATCGGTGGTGACCGACCCCGGCGACGCCGTTGCCGGCGCGCATGCGGTGTACACCGACGTGTGGGTGTCGATGGGGGACGAGGAGGAGGAGGCGGAGCGCCTGCGGGTATTCGCCCCGTACCGCGTGGACGAGGCCCTGATGGACCGCGCAGCCCCCGACGCCATCGCCCTGCATCCCCTGCCGGCCCACGACGGCCTGGAGATCACCCGCGCCGTCTACCACGGGCCGCGCTCCGCGGTGTGGGACGAGGCGGAGAACCGCCTGCACGTGCAGGCGGCGCTGCTCATGCACGTGCTGGGGTAGCCCGCACGCCATGGCGCGGATCCTGTCGGACGACCAACCGCGTGATCGCGCGCCGGTCCTCACCTATGCGCTCATGGGGGCGTGGGTGCTGCTGTGGGTGGTCCAGTCGCTGCGCCCCGACGACGGGAACATCGCGGATTCATCGCAGGCGCTCGCCTGCCGCTGGGGAATGGTGCCCGCGCACCTCACCGGCGACGCCGCCGCGGCGGCCGACCCCTGCGTGGTGCTGTCCGCGGAGAGGTCGCCGTGGATCGAGGCGGCCTCGGCGCAGTTCCTGCACGCGTCGTGGTGGCACCTTCTCGGCAACCTGCTGTTCCTCTGGGTCTTCGGTCCCTCCGTGGAGCAGCGCCTGGGGCGCGTGCGATTCCTGCCCGTGGTCATCGCCTGCGGGTACGGGGCCTTCCTGCTCGAGGCCGTGGCCGACGCCGGATCCACGCAGCCGGTGGTGGGCGGCTCGGGCATCGTCGCGGCGGTCCTCGGCGCGTACCTCGTGCTGTTCCCCCGCGCCCGCCTGCACCTGGTCGCCGGACGGGGCCGCACCGGGGCGGGGCTCCCGGCCTGGATACCCATCGCCGCGTGGATCGGCCTCGAGACCGCATACGCGGTTGCAGGCGCGGGGTCGGGCACGGCCCACTGGGTCCACGTGGCCGGGTTCGCACTGGGCGCGCTCGTCGCGCTGCCCGCGTCCGCCGGGCGGGGCACGCCGCGCCCCGCGCGGACAGATGCGGGGCAACCCACCTGGGTGCGCGTGGCCGTGGCCCGGAACCAGCCCGAGGCCGAGATGATCCAGGGCATCCTCGCCGATGCCGGGATACCCGCCTACGTGCGGCGCATGGCCGGCTTCGACGTGCCCGACTTCCTGGCGGGCGGGCCCAGGGACGTCATGGTCCCCGAGGGACGCGCCCTGGAGGCGCATGCGGTGATCGACCCGCTGGACCCCGGGCCCGGGGACGCCGCCTAGCGGCCGAGCACGATGGGCGACCGCCGTACGGGGCGACTGCGGGCCGCGCGGACGCCCAGGGCGACCAGCGCGCTGCCCACCACCAGGCACGCCACCAAGGCGATCCACCACCGGCCGAGGATCGCGACCGTCGCCGTCGACACCACGTCCCCGGGATTGCCCGCCTCCACGAATGAGGCCGCCACCGGCGGCACCGCCAGGCGCATCGCCAGCGGGAACAGCGCGGTCACCATCACGGCCGCACCCACCGCACGCAGCATGCGTGGCCGGTTCGCGCCGGCCCACAGGCCGATGGCGCCAAGGGCGACTGCGCCCAGCAGCAGCCACAGGGGCAGCCACCGCAGCATGTCGGCGGCACCCGCGATGGTGCCGGCCGCGCTCGGCAGGTCCCGCGGCTGCACCGTCACCACGAGGTCCTCATCCGGTGGGATGGCGGACACCAGGTCGGGGTTCACCTGGCGCACCCTCTCCTCGGCAATCGGCCGGAGGGCGGAGAAGTCGATCGTGACCGGTCCGGACGGGTCGGCCTCGAACGCGCGCCGTGCCTGCCCGACCGCAGGGGCGATCAGTTCCGGGAAGTCCGCGCCGAGGATGACGTCCTCCACCTGCGCGCGCACGATCTCGCGGGATGACGGCGTGAGGGACACACCGCGTCCGGCCGCGTACTCATCGACCACCCGCGCCAGGGCGTCGGTCACTGCCTGGGCTCCCGGCGGGCTCTGCACGGTCTCGATCGTCACGTCGGCGAACCCGGTGTCCGTGGTGACCCGCCCCGCGGTCGTCCAGACGATGACCGCCGCCAACCATGCGAGCACGCACAGTGCCGCGGCGACCACCCCGAGCGCCCTCATGGGGCCGGCGGGATGTCGGGGTGGTGACGCATTCCCGGGAACCAGACCAGCCGGGCCATCGGGTGTCAAGTTCTCCGGCGCATGGGGCACACTGGGCGCATGAACCGCTGTGCCTCCGCCCTGGTCGCGCTGCCGGATGCCGCGGAGGCGGCCCGCCACGCCGTCGCGCAGGTGGAGGCGGCGCTCGGGGGCGAATCCCCCGACCTCGCGGTGCTGTTCGCCACGCCCGACCTCATGGCGAACGCGCGCGGCATCGCCGCGATCATCACCGCGGGCATCCGCCCGGGCGCGCTCATCGGCTGCACCGGGGAGGCCATCGCGGGAACGGGTGGCAGGGCGGACCGGGCCCCCGCCCTCGCCCTCTGGGCCGCCGTGCTCGGCACCCGGGCACCGGAGCCCTTCGCCCTGCGACCGGGAGAGGGCCCGGACGGCCAGCCGGTGCTGACGGGATGGCCCCCGCACCTCGACCCCGCGGCGCCGGGGCCGCTCGCCTCCGGCGACCCCATCCTCCTGCTGGCCGACCCGTTCTCGTTCCCGCCCGGGACACTTGCGGGGCACGACGGGCAGGCGGCCCCGCGGACCGTGGTCGGTGGACTGGCATCGGGTGGACGGCGTGCGGGCGACCACCGCCTGGTGATCGGCGAGGAGGTCCTCACCGCGGGCGCCGTGGGAGTGGCCGTGCCCGGCATGCGCGCCGTGGTGTCCCAGGGATGCCGGCCGGTGGGACCGGAGATGACCATCACCGGATGCAGGGGGCCCGTGATCACCCACCTGGCGGGAAAACCCGCGCTCGAGCGCATCCGCGAGGTGGTCGCCGGGCTTCCCGGCGACGAGCGGGCCCTCGTGGGCCCAGGGGTGCTCATCGGGCTGGCGCTCGGCACCGACGCCCCCATGCTCGCGCCCGGCGACTTCCTGGTGCGGGGCGTCGCCGCGGTCGACGAGGCCACGGGCGCAATCGCGGTGGGCGAGCACCCCCGCCTGGGCCAGGTGGTGCAGGTGCAGGTACGCGATGCGGCCTCGGCCGACGCCGACCTGCAGCGGGCGCTCTCCGGAGCGCCCGCCTCCGCGGCGGGCGGCGCACTGCTGTTCACGTGCACCGGCCGGGCGGCGCCCCCCTCCGGCACGCCCCACCACGACGCACTGGCCGTGCACGATGCGCTCGGCGGTGTCCCGCTGGCGGGAATCGCGTGCAACGGCGAGATCGGCCCGGTGGGCGGCGAGTCGTACCTGCACGCGCACACCGCCACGGTCGCCGTGTTCACGCGCGATTGACGAGCATCAATTGCATTCTTCGTTACATGAATTGACATAAGTCAATTGCATGTGACATAAGGGCATGAATCAACGTGGAGTGATGCAGTGATGAACCAGGACGACACCGGGGTGGCCCCCGCGACGGGCGTGACCGAACCCGCGACGGGGGGCGCGCCGGAGCCCACCCCCCGCGGCGGCGTGGCCGAGGCGATCTTCGCCGAGGTCGAGCAGATGACCGCGGGCGGGGCGATGTCGAAGAGCGACGCGTTCGAGGACATCTCGCGGCGCACGGGGCGCCGGGCGGGCACGGTTGCGGCGAACTACTACCGCATCGCCCGCAAGCGGGGCGTCGCCCTGCAGCCGCGCGGACGGCGCGGCACCGCGCGCGCGCAGGCCACCTCCGGCACCGGGACGGTGGCCGATGCCCTCGCCGCTGCGGAAAGGGCCGTCGCCGACCTGGCCGCGGCCGTGCGCGCGCAGCAGGATGAACTCACCCGGCTGCGCGAGCAGGCCGAGCAGTTCGCGAAGCTCCGGGAGATCATCGCCCGCAACGCCTAGCGGGCATCAGTCCATGCGGACGGGGCGCTTGTCGCCGGAGCCCCCGCGCAGGATCGCGGGGACCTCATCGAGGGTCACCTCATCACCGAGGAGATCCGCGAAGGGCGCCCCGCCCGCGTGCAGCAGTTCCAGTGCGCCCCGCACGGCGACGGGGGTGTGGTGGTAGGTACCGCGCACGGACAGCTCACCGTAGTGCAGGGGGAACGTGGGGAGCGTGACGGTGGTGCCGGGCGCGCACCCGCCGTACAGGAGCACCTCCCCCCCGGGCCGGGCGAGTGCCACCGCGGCCTCCCATGCATCGGGCCGCCCGACGGCCTCCACCACCGCATCGGGTCCGCGCCCGCCGCCGTGCGCATCCCGCACCGCGGCGAGGGTCGCCGGGTCGCGCGGGGCCTCCATGGCGGCCACGGCGCCGAACCGGAGCGCGCGATCCCGGCGGGAGGGGTGCGGGTCGCACAGGGTCACCCGGCAGCCGCGGCCGGCCAGCAGACCCGTGATGAGGGTGCCCTGCACCCCGCCGCCCAGCACCACGACCTCGTCCCCGGCACCGGCCTCCACGCGCTCCGTGCCGCGCACTGCGCAGGCCAGGGGTTCGACCATGGCCGCGAGATCGGGGCGCAGTCCGTCGGGTAGCGGAAGCATGTTGCGGGCGGCGATGCGCGCGGGCACTCGCAGGTACTCCGCGTAGGCGCCCGACAGGTAGGTGATGTCCTCGCACAGCGACGGACGCCCGCGCAGGCACGGCGGACAGGCACCGCAGGGCGCGGAGTTGGCCACGACGACCGCATCGCCCTCGCGCACGGATGGCGCCCCGGGCCCCACGGCGGCAACCACCCCGCAGGCCTCGTGCCCGAAGGGCGCGGGCGGCGCGGGAAGGGCCGGGTGGGTCCCCTGCCGGAGCATCTTGGCGTCCGTCGCGCACGTGAGCGCCCGGGTCACCCGGAGCACCACCTCGCCCGGGCCCGGCACGGGCACCGGGACCTCCTCGAGGCGGACGTCGTCGGGACCGTGGAGCACCAGGGCGCGCATGGCGGGCGACGGTACCAGCCGGGTAGCCTGCGGCCCGATGAGCGAGACCGCCGCGCAGAGCGTCCATGCCCGGTATCCGGAGCACCTGAGGCAGCAGGTGGACGAGTACCTGGCCGGCCTCTGGTTCACCGTGGACGATCCGCACGAGTCGGCCGAGGCGGAGGGCACCGGGGGGCTCGTCGAGGCGATGCGCTATTCGCTGCTCGCGGGTGGTAAGCGCATCCGGCCGGTGCTCGCGCTCGCCACGGCGGAGTCGCTCGGGTGCGACCCGCGCGCGCTCATGCCCGCCGCCGCGGCCATCGAGCTGGTGCACACCTACTCGCTCATCCATGACGACCTGCCGGCCATGGACGACGACGACCTGCGGCGGGGCATGCCGACCTGCCACGTGGTGTACGGCGAGGACGTCGCGATCCTCGCGGGTGATGCGCTGTTCGCGGAGGCGGTCCGGCTCGTGTGCGAGGAGCAGGCGGGCGGCCCGGCCGTGCAGGCCGGGATCCTCCGGGAGATCAGCCGGGCCACCGGGGTCGCCGGGATGGTGGGAGGCCAGTACCTCGACCTGAAGGGCGCGGGCGCGGGTGGTGCCGGCCCCCTGGCCGCGATGCACGCCCTGAAGACCGGTCGGCTCATGGCGGTGTCGGTGCATGTGGCGCTGGTACTGGCGCCACCGCCTCCGGAGCAGGAGCGCATCTACCGCGCATTCGCGCGCGAACTGGGCCTGCTCTTCCAGATCGTGGACGACATCCTCGACGTCGCGGGCTCCGAGGAGGAGCTCGGCAAGGCCGTGGGCGCGGATGAGCGCATGGGCAAGGTCACCTACACGAGCCTTCACGGCATGGAGCGGGCCCGGGCGCTCGCGGCCGAATCACATGCACGCGCCCGGGCATTGCTGTCCGACCTCGACGGCCCGGTGGACGACCTGGCCGCCATCACCGACACGGCATTCGCGCGGCAGAACTGACGGGGCGGGCGGGCGGCGGCGCGCCGGTGCGTGGGTTACGGTTTGGTCCCGCAGGTCCGGATGCAGATGAGGAGGAACCGGTGGCAAAGCGCCCGCTCTCGCTCGAGCTCGGCATGGCGACGTACATCGCGAAGAAGAAGCTGCTGGAGCGCAAGGAGCGCTTCCCCTTCACCCTGATGCTCGAGCCCCTCGAGCTCTGCAACCTCGCCTGCACCGGATGCGGGCGTATCCAGGAGTACAAGGACGTCTTCCACAAGCGGCTGAGCGTGGAGGAGTGCCTGAGCGTGGCCGAGGAATGCGGCGCCCCGATCGTGAACATCCCGGGAGGCGAGCCGCTGATCCACAAGCAGATCGACGAGATCGTGCACGGCATCATCGACCAGGGGCGCTTCGTGTACCTCTGCACCAACGGCATCCTGATGAACCGCGCATTCGGGCGCATCGAGCCGTCGAAGCGCTTCGCGTTCGTCGTGCACATCGATGGCATGGAGTCCGTGCACGACCATGCCGTCGACCGCCGCGGGGTCTTCACCAAGGCGACGGGGCACATGCGCGAGGCCATCGAGCGCGGCTACCGCGTGTGCACGAACACCACCATCTTCCGGGGCACGCCGGCCGAGGAGTACGTGGAGCTGTTCCAGTACCTGAAGGACATGGGCGTGGAGGGATGCATCACCTCGCCGGGCTACGACTACCAGTCGGTCACCCACGACCGCGAGCAGTTCCTCGCGCGCACCGAGGCCCAGGAGCTCTACACCGAGGTCCACCGGCGGTGCGAGGGCCTCGACATCCCCTTCTACAACAACCCTCTCTTCCACGAGTTCCTGCAGGGCAAGCGCGAGTACCGCTGCTCCGCCTGGAGCATGCCCACCTACACCGTCGAGGGCTGGCGCTCGCCGTGCTACCTGCTGGCAGACCGCCACGTGGAGAGCATGCGCGAGCTGTTCGAGGGAACCGACTGGGAGCGGTATGGCACCGACCGCGACCCCCGGTGCGCGAACTGCCTCATGCATTGCGGCTACGAGGCCACGACCATCCTCGACGCCATGTCGCGCCCCAAGGACCTGCTCACGCTCGCGCGCGGGTGAGCGGGGGCGGCACGGACCGATGCGCCGCGCCGTGGTCGCGCTGATGTGCGCCGTGCCCGCCGAGGAGCGGATGCTGCGGCGCTTCGC
>CAZPAT010000059.1:1202-7645 GCA_964584485.1 uncultured Bifidobacterium sp. | reverse complement strand
GCTTCCAGGGCGCGGGCTTCCGCATCAACAACCCCAACTCCACGGGGTCGTGCGGGTGCGGCAAGTCGTTCACCGCGTGACCCGGTGAGCACGCCGGTCATCGCCGGAGCGGTCCGGACGCCCATTGGTGCGTTCATGGGCGCGCTGGCGCCGGTCCCTGCCACCGATCTGGGAGCCATCGTCATCCGCGAGGCGCTGGCGCGCGCCGGGGTGCCGGGCGACCGCGTGGACGACGTCCTGATGGGGTGCATCCTGCAGGCGGGGCTGGGGCAGGGGCCCGCGCGGCAGGCGGCGATCACGGCCGGCCTGCCCGACACCGCTCCGGCCACGACGGTCAACCAGCTCTGCGGATCGGGCCTTCGCGCGGTGGGAATGGCGGCGCAGGAGATCCGCGCGGGCGATGCCGAGGTGGTGGTGGCCGGCGGCATGGAGAACATGAGCCGCGCGCCACATGTGGCGTATCTGCGGGAGGGGCACCGGCTGGGCGACGCGGCCATGCGCGACACCCTGATCGCCGATGGCCTGTGGTGCGCGCTGACCGACCAGCACATGGGCGGTACCGCCGAGGTGGTGGCCGAGCGGTTCGGCGTGAGCCGCGAGGACCAGGACGCCTTCGCGGCCGAGAGCCAGCGCCTGGCCCGGCTGGCCATGGAGCGCGACCACTTCCGTGATCAGGTGGTACCGGTGCCGGTTCCGCAGCGCCGGGGCGACCCCGTCCGGGTGGACACCGATGAGCACCCCCGCCCGGACACCACCCGGGAGGCGCTGGCGGGGTTGCGCCCGGCATTCCGGGAGGGCGGCACGGTCACCGCGGGCAACGCATCGGGCATCAACGACGGCGCGGCGGCGATGGTGGTGATGGCGGAGGACGCCGCCGCGGGCCTGGGGGTGGCGCCGATGGCGCGGATCCTCGGGTACGCATGGACCGGCATCGCGCCCGAGATCATGGGCTTCGCACCGGTCGAGGCGATTCGCCGTGCACTCGACCGGGCGGGGTTGCCCATCGAGCGCGTGGAACTGTTCGAGGTGAACGAGGCCTTCGCCGCCCAGGCCGTGGCCGTGCAGCGCGAACTCGGCATCGGCCGCGAGGTGCTGAACGTGAATGGGGGGGCGATCGCCCTGGGGCATCCCGTGGGCGCCTCGGGCGCGCGGATCCTGGTGACCCTCCTGCACGAGATGCACCACCGCGAGGCCCGTATCGGCGTCGCCGCCCTGTGCGTGGGCGGCGGGCAGGGCGTGGCCATGGTGGTGGAGTCGCTCGCCTGACATGAGCGCGCAGGCGCGGCACGCCGAGGTGTGGCCGCCGCTGTACCGCGCCGGCCGCGCGCTGGTGGTCGGCTGGGCACGGGCGGTGAACGGCTACGAGGTGGCGGGGCGCCGCAATATCACCGCAGGGCGCGGGTGCCTGGTGGTGTGCAACCACCTCGCCGACATCGATGGCATGTTCGTTGCCGCGGCGCTGCCCCCGCCCCGGACGGGCATCCACCTGGTGACCGCACGACACCACGATGCCTCGCCGCTGGCCCGCGAACTGCTCCTGCGCCTGGGGCTCGAACCCGTGCGCACCGACGGCACCGGGCTGGCCGCGCTGCGCCACTGCCGCAGGGTGCTGGCCACGGGCGGCATCGTGGTCATCTACCCGGAGGGCGTGCCGGGGTATTCGGCCCGCCTGCAGCCATTTGCCGAGGGCGTGGGCTGGTTGGCGCTCACCCCGGGTATCGACGTGGTGCCGGCGGCCATCTGGGGCAGCCACCGCGTGATGCGCCGGGGCCTGCCGATCGGCCGCGGGCCGGTGCGGGTGGCGTTCGGCACGCCGATGGACCTGGCGCACCTGACCGGCCCGCGCCCCAGGCTGGTGGAGCAGGCCACGGCCATCGCCCGCGCCCGCGTCCAGGGGATGGTGAGCGCGCTGGCCATGGGCCCCCGGGCGCCGGGCACATAGGGGAGCCTGTGCCGGGCACATGACCGGACCATGGGCGGGCGCAGCCGGGGTCAGCGGCGCCCGCGCGCGAAGTCCTGGGCAGCGGGCACCACGTGGCGCACGCGTGCGGCATCGGGGTCCTCCAGCGGCAGCGGGTCGCGCGCCGGCAGCGCAGCGGGGCGGATGTCGCGGGCCAGCACGTTGATCACCCGGTCGCGGCGCTCCAGGCGGCCGGTCACCACGAGCAGGGGGTCGGCGCGCACGGTGGGGCGGTGGCTCTCATAGAGGGCGGGGCGCACGATCACGTTGATGGGTCCGGTCTCGTCCTCCAGCAGCAGGAACACGATGCCACCCGCGGTAGCGGGCCGCTGGCGGGCCACCACCATTCCCGCCACGGTCACGGTGGTGCCATGCCGTGCCTGCCTCAGGGCCCCCGCGGTGAGCGTTTCCGCGGGCAGGGCGGGGCGCACGAGGGTCATCAGGTGCCATCCGGTGCTCACGCCCGTGGCGTCGTACTCGGCGATGACCCGGTCGATGCGGTCGGGTGCGGGCAGGTCGGGGGCATCGGCGGGAGCGATGGGGAGGGGCAGTTGCTCGCCGGCACCGCCCGCCACGCGGCGGGGGCGGGCGATAGTGGCGGCCTGCCACAGGATCTCCCGCTCGGGAATGCCGAAGGCATCGAGGGCGCCCGCTCGCGCCAGCATGGCGGCCTGCTCGGGGCGGATGGACGTGCGGGCCATGAGGTCGGCGAGTCCGGCGAAGTGCCCACCGGATTCGCGTTCGGCCACGACCCGCCCGGCATCATCTGCGCCCAGGCCGCGCACCATGCCGAGCCCCAGCCGCACCGCTCCATCCTCCACGGTGCAGGCCACCTCGGACCGCCGGATGCATGTGCGAAGCGTGCGCACGCCCCTGCGCCCGGCGTCGCGCACCAGGCTTGCCGGTGGGTAGAAGCCCATGGGCTGGGCGTTGATGAGCGCCGCCAGGAACTCGGCGGGGTGATGACGGCGCAGCCAGGCGCTCTGGTAGGCCAGCACGGCGAAGGCCGCCGAGTGGGCCTTGGGGAATCCGAAGTTGGAGAACCCGATGAGCTTGGTGAACACCGTGCGGGTGACCTCATCGGGCACGCCCCGTTCGCGGGCCCCCTGCAGGAACCGCTGCCACATGCGCAGCATGGCGTCGCGGCTGCGCTTGCGGCTCATCGCCCGGCGCAGGTCCTCGGCCTCGCCGGCGCTGAAGCCCGCGAGCGCCATCGCCACCTCCAGCACCTGCTCCTGGAACACCACCACGCCCAGGGTCTCCTCCAGCACCGGCTCCAGCAGGGGGTGGTCGTACGGCGGGCGGAAGGCGGGGTCGCCGCGCCGTGCGCGGCGGTGCCGCACGTAGGGGTGCACGGCGCCTCCGCTCACGGGACCTGGGCGGATGAGGGCCACCTGCACGGTGAGGTCATCCAGGTTCTCCGGTCGCGTCTGCAGCAGGCTCTGCATCTGGGCGCGGCTCTCGATCTGGAACACGCCCACGGTGTCGGCGTCCTGGATCTCGGCGTACACCGCGGGGTCGTCGAAACCGATGCGCGAGATGTCGGGGGCGCGACCGTGCCCGCGGGCGATGAGGTCCAGGCAGTCCTCCACCGCCGAGAGCATTCCCAGCCCCAGCAGGTCGATCTTGACGAACCCGGCATCGGCGCAGGAGTCCTTGTCCCACTGGCAGATCTGGCGGCCGGGGAACGCCGCGGGCACCACGGGCACCAGTTCCACCAGGGGGGTGGCGCTCACGATCATCCCGCCCGAGTGCTGCGAGAGATGGCGGGGAAGGCCCGCGGCCTCCTTCGCCAGCATGGCGAGGGCCCGCCAGCGGCGCGAGTGCAGGCGATCCGCACCCCCGGGCATGCGGCGGATCTCCTCCTCCACCGCATCGGCAGACGACCAGCCGTCCGAAAGCCGCGCGAGGCGCTCGATGTCGGCGGGCGGCAGGGCGAGTGCCGCGCCGATGCCACGGATGGCCATGCGGGCGCGGAAGGTGGGGAAGGCCGCCACCAGGGCGGCATGCCCGGACCCGTAGCGGCGGATGATCTCCTCGATCAGCCGCGCGCGGACATCGCGCGGGAAGTCCAGGTCGATATCGGGAACCGACCGGATGTCGCGGTTCAGGAACCGGCCGAGGAAGAGGCCGCTCGCCACCGGGTCGATGTGCGAGAGGCCGGTGAGGTAGCAGACGATCGAGCCCACTGATGACCCGCGCCCGCGCCCGGGGGGGAGCGCCCGCCGGGCCGATCCCTCGGGGCGCACCTCCAATGCCACCTCACGCGCGATCTCGAGGATGTCGCGGTGCAGCAGGAAGAACCCCGAGAGGCCGTGGTAGCGGATGAGACCGAGTTCCTCATCCAGGCGTGCGAGGGCCTCATGCCGCCCGCGGTCATCGGGGTAGCGCCTGCGTGCCTCGGCGGTGCAGATGCGCGCCAGGGCGGCATCGGCATTCTCCCCGGGGTGCCCGGATGCGAAGTCCGGGAACCGGTATCCCAGATCCCGCGTGAGGTCGAACTCCAGCCTCTCCGCGAGGCGCAGGGTCTCCGCCACGGCGTCCGGGTGGTCGCGAAGCCGCGCGGCCATCTCGGCGGGCGGGCGCAGCACCGCCTGCCGGTTGCCGCGCCGCACCTCCTCGGATGCATCGAGGGTGAGGCCGTGCCGCATCGCCACCAGGACGTCCTGCAGGAACGCCCGGCGGGGTGAGTGCGCGTGGACATCGCCCGTGGCCACCACGGGAACCCCCACATGCCCGGCCAGCTGCTCGAGCGCCCGTGCCCGCGCGCGGTCGCCGCGCAGCCCCGGGCGCTGCACCTCCACCCAGGTGCGGTCGCGACCGAATGCGTCCACGAGCCACCTCAGGGCACGCTCGGCATCCGCTCGCCGCCCGCCATCGATCAGCCGTGGCACCAGGCCATGGCGCGCGCACCCCGACAGGCAGGCGAGCCCCTCGTTGTGAAGGGCGAGCATCTCGAGCGGCAGCGCGGGCGGTGTTGCACGGCGGTCGGCGGAGTCGCGGGTATGCGCATGCGCGATGGTGATGAGGCGGCACAGGTTCGCGTACCCCCGCGCGTCCATTGCGAGCAACGTGACATGTGCGTCCCCGGGGACAGTCCCCGGGGTCCCGGTGCGCACGGTCACCTCTGCGCCGGTGATCGGCCGCACTCCTGCCGCCGCGGCGGCGTGCGCGAACTCCAGGGACCCCGACAGGCCGTCGTGGTCGGTGAGCGCCAGGGCGCCGTGCCCCAGATCCGCGGCGCGCGCGGCCAGTTCATCCGGCAGCGATGCGCCGTCGAGGAAGCTGAACGCCGAGTGGGCGTGCAGTTCGACGTAGGGCGGGCTAGGCATGCATGAACCAGCGGTCGGGTGCCTCGCGGTAGATCAGCGCAGGGCGCCCGGGCTCGAGCACCACGTCGAAGTACGCGCGGTCCACCGGCTGGTCGGTCCACCAGCGATCCTGCACCCGCCAGGAATCGCGCACCGCCACCACCAGCCGGCGCCGGCCGCCGGTGATCACCGCATGCGGCGCGCCCCCGGGCGATGCCACGACCCGCGCGGGTCGTGGCGCGGCTAGGCCTCGTAGGGCCCGAGTGCCCACCGGCGCTCCGGAAGCCTGCTCCACGGTTCCACCTCCACGAGCCGCATTACCTGCGCATCGCCTTCTGCGGCACGCACCTGATCGAGCGCGGCGGCCGCACGGCGCCTGCGCTCATCCGCCGGTCGCTCCGCCAGCGACATCTGCCCGGCCCCGGGAGGCCCACCGGCATCGGCCTCGATGGCCAGGCGCGTCACGGGGGCCCCGATGCGCGCGAGGCGCGGGATGCACGCGACCCCGATGCGCGTGGGGTCGGTGGTGGCCTCGCGCAGGGCAACCGTGTCGGTCCATGAGCCGCCATCCCATGTGCGCGCGCGCAGCACCACCGCCCGCAGCGATCGACCCCGTGCCGTGGCGCGATCGCATGCCCGGATGATGAGCATGCGCATGGCCGATTCGATCGCCGGCAGGGCCCCGACCGATTCCGGGAAGTCCATGGATTCATCGAGTGGCTCGGGCGGGGTGCGCGGCAGCAGGCGCCGGTCGTCCTCGCCCCGCGCCATCAGCCACGCGGCCTCGCCATCACGGCCCAGGCGGTCCAGCACTGATGCGCGCGGCAGGGCTGCGAACCCCCCGATGTCGCGGATTCCCAGTGACGACAGGAACTGCCGCGCCCGGGGGTCGAGTGGCAACCGCGAGATGGGGAGCGGGGCGAGGAAATCCGCCATCTCGTGCTGCTGCACCACCGTGCCCGCCCGTGCGGCCTGCCGCGATGCGAAGGGGGCCGGCGCGGCACCCGTGGCCCCGCCGCATCCCACGGGCAGCGCCTGCCGTGCGCGGCGCATGACCGCCTCCAGGCCGCCATGCATGCGCAGCAGCCCGCCGGCGGCGAATGCCCATGTGCCATCCGCATTGGGCTGCACGGCGGCGCCCATGTCCTCCAGGCGCACGGTCACGCGCTCCC
>CAZPAT010000059.1:0-1102 GCA_964584485.1 uncultured Bifidobacterium sp. | reverse complement strand
GCATTGGGCTGCACGGCGGCGCCCATGTCCTCCAGGCGCACGGTCACGCGCTCCCCGGCTGCGCGCGCGGCATCCGGCTGGGGGGGAACCAGGTTGAGCCCGGGGTAGCGGGCGAGCGCCTCGCCCACGCGCAGCCCCGGTCGCACGCCGCACGACCAGGCCGTGGGGGTGCAGTCGCCGATCACCTGCGCATCCCCGGGCGGCGGGCCGAGGGCGACGGGATCGTCCCACGCCACCCGCGCCTCGATCACCGCGATGCGGAGGGGAAGGAGGGGGATGTGGGCCGTGACGATCATGCGAACATATGTTCGCATGATGTGACGACGCACATCAAGCCCCCGCGCACCCCATCAGGGGAAATGGGGGCCACCGGGTGCCAGGCACGTAATCATGACCGCACGGTCACGATTACGTGCCTGGCACCGGGGCGACCGGGCTAGCTCGAGCCGCCCAGGTTGGCCAGCGCGCCGATGTCCACCACGTCGGTCGGCGCCGTCACGTCCACCGGGTCGTTCCAGTTGGTGAAGTTGATCTCGCCGCTGGAGTCGGAGTCGCTGCCCGCGATCTGGACGGGGTAGGGCTCGCCCACGGTCTGCACGGCCAGGGTGCCCGGGCCGTCGCCTGTGGACTCCAGGAACACCACGGGGATGCCGTTGACCTCGCCGGTGCCCTTCACGCTCAGCGTGCCATCGGGGTCGAGGATCCCCTCGAGCAGGGAGTCCTTCTCGGCGAACTGGTTGAAGCCCTCGAGCTCATCGCTTCCGCTGTTCGCCGGGACCAGCAGCCACTTGTCGCCGATCAGGGCGGTGATGGCCTCGGCGGCTGCCGAGTTGTCCCCCTGGCCGGCGATCTTCGCGAAGCCCTCGCCGCTGATCTTGAAGTAGGTCTTGCCATCCACCACGCGGATGCCCACCTCGATGCCCTGGGCCTCGATGGTGCCATTGGCGGCGTTGTCGCCCACCTGGAGGTCCAGCGCGACCTTGTCACTGCCCTGTGTGATTGCACCCGTGACGGTCACCGACGACGCGGCGCTCGCGGCGGCCTGTGCCTTGTCGAGGATCTCCTGCGCGGAGAGGGTCTCCACGCCGTTGGCCGGGCCGAG
>CAZPAT010000058.1:0-7662 GCA_964584485.1 uncultured Bifidobacterium sp. | reverse complement strand
CCGGGTCGTCGGCCACGTTGACCTCGGCGCCCATCGCGCGCGCGTCGTCGCGCACGCGGCGGTTCACGTCCGCATCGTCAGTGGCCGCGATCACCAGCACCGCGCCGTCCAGGTCGCCGTCCTCGTACCCGCGGGCATGGTGCTCGGCGATCCTGCCATCGGACACCATCTCGCCGAGCGCGGGAAGGACCTCCGGGCTGACCAGCCGCACCCGGGCGCCGCATGCGGCCAGGCGGGCGGCGCGCTCGGTGGCCACGGCACCGCCGCCCACCACCACCACGATGCGCCCCGAGAGATCGAGGAACACCGGGTACAGGTCGCGGCCCATCAGTCGGCGCCCCCGGCCGCGTCATCGCCCTCGCGTCCCTCGCGGCGGTCCAGCATGCGGGTGATGGCCTCCACCTGTCGGCCCACCCGCGCCGTGCGCGCACCCAGCACCACCACGTAGGCCAGCACCAGGAACCAGATGACGGCGTATGCCGCGACCACGTACTGGGCTCCACCGCTCATGCGTTCTCCAGTCGGAGTGCCAGGCGCCGCAGGGCGCGCTCGGACCGCCGTCCCACCAGGTCGACCTCGAGCAACGCGATGAACAGGGCGATCATCGCGGCCTGTGAGACCACGAACCAGATGAGCATCGACCCGGGCATGTTTGCACCACTTCCCGTGAACACGACCGGGTGCACGAACGATTCCGCCACGCGCACCGAGTAGAACGACAGGGGCACCGAGGCGAACCCCGCGATGGCGTAGATGGCCGAGTACCGCATGCGGCGGTCGTCCTCGGCCGATGAGCGCAGCACGAAGTACGCCGCATAGATGAGCACGACGATCAGGTACGTGACAAGGCGCGGGTCGGTCCACACCCACCAGGTGCCCCACGACGCCTTCGCCCAGATGGATCCGGTGATCACCACGAGCACCGAGAACAGCAGGCCGATCCGGATGCTGGCCTCGCCCACGTCGTCCCACCGGGCGTTGCGGGTGCGCAGGTAGAGGATGCCGGCCACGCAGGCCACGGCGAAGGCCACCAGCGACGCGATCGCGATGGCCACGTGGAAGTAGAAGATCCGCTGGATGACGCCCTGGTCGGCGTCCTCGGGCGCGACCAGGAACACCCCGATCGTCGAGATGACCACCAGGATCGTGGCGACGACCCCCCAGATCAGGGCGGCGCGCTCACCGGGCATGCGCGCGGGGCTGTCAGTCGTCGAAGACGGCGTCATAGGTCGCGACGGAGACAAGGGAGAAAAGTATTGCGTACGCGAGCAGGAACAGGCAGTACCCCCGCCACTCGCTCATGTCATGTGGCCCTCCCGCCACGGCATGCGTGGCCCCGGCGGCGGCGATGACCACCGGCACGAGGGCGGGGAGGAACAGCACCGGGAGGATCAGGTCGCGCGCGCGGGTGAACAGGGCCAGGCCCGAGAACAGGGTGCCCGACAGCGCGATGCAGGCGTTGGCGAGCAGGGCCGCGATCGCGATCCAGCCGATGGCATCCCAGTAGGGCCCCTGCACGAAGAAGACCCCCACGAGCGGGATGACGATCACCTCGACCGCCGTCATGTAGAGGAAGATGGCGATGGCCTTCGCCCCCAGCATCACCACGCGGGGCACCGGCGACACGAGCAGGCCGTCGAGCACCCGCTGCTCGCGCTCGGCCACGTATGAGCGCCCCACGCCCAGGACGGCAGTGAAGGCGAGCGTCACCCACATGAGCCCGCCGACGAACCGCGTGAGGTCGTCGTCGCGGGTGCCGAACCCGAACTGCAGGATGGCCATCATCACGATGGCGAACAGGACCATGGCAACGATGGTCTCGCGCGTGCGCAACTCCAGGCGCAGGTCCTTCCGCACGAGCGCGGCCAGCTGGCGGCGGCGGCTCACGTGGCCGCCTCCTCGTAGCGACGGCGCACGGCGCGGGCGTCCATCCCGTCGGTCGACTCGTCCAGCACCACGCGTCCGGCCCGCAGGACGACGAGGCGGTCGGCCACATCCGCCACCCGCTCCACCTCGTGGGTCACGATCACCGCCGCGCGCCCGTCGTCCCGGGCCGCCCCGAGTTCGCGGTCCAGCAACGCCGTGGCGCGTGCGTCCAGGCTGGCGTGCGGTTCGTCCAGCAACAGCAGGCGCGGCCGGTGCAGCAGCATGCGGGCCAGGGCCAGGCGCTGCGCCATGCCGCGGCTGAAGGCCCGCACCGGGTCCTCGGCGCGCGCGAGCAGGTCCACGTGCTCGAGGAGGTCATCAATGCGCTGATCGCGGTCGGGGATGCCGTAGAGGTCGCCGTAGAGCTCGAGGTTCTGCCGCGCGGTGAGGTCGAGGTACACCAGCGGGTCGTGCGCCAGGTAGCCCAGCCCTGCCCGTGCACTTCGTGCATCGTCGGCCACGTCTGCGCCCAGCACCGTCAGGCGGCCTGCACGCGGACGCAGAAGCGTGGCCAGCATCCGCAAAAGCGTGCTCTTGCCCGCGCCGTTCGGGCCGGCCACGGCAACGCGCTCGCCGGCGTCCACCTGCAGGTCCACGCCGTCCACGGCACGCCGCTCCCCGTAGGCGTGCACCAGCCCGCGCGCACTGATGACGGCGTCAGGCGAGGCCCACCTCGGCGATCACGCCCGCCAGGAACACCAACGACATCACGCCGTTGGCCGTGCCGAAGGCCGCCTGGATCCGGGCGTCATCGCCCGGCCGCACCGTCAGGTGCTCCCATGCCAGCACCACCCCGCATGCGGCCACGCCCACGTAGTAGGGCCACGTGACCGACGCGGCCATGCCCGCGAGGACCAACAGCACAATGGTCACCCCATGCAATCCGGCGGCGATCCGCAGGGCGCGCTGCTCGCCGAACCGGGCGGGAACCGAGTGGATGCCCGCGTCGCGGTCGTGCCGCACGTCCAGCAGGGCGTAGATGATGTCGAAGCCCGCGATCCAGCAGGCCACCCCTGCCCACAGCAGGACGGGCGCCACGGCGAACTCACCGGTCACCGCGATCCAGCCGCCGATCGGCGCGATGCCGATGGCGAGGCCCAGCACCAGGTGGCACGCCCAGGTGAAGCGCTTCATGTACGGGTACAGCACGAACAGGGCGACGGGCACGGGCCACAGCCACCAGGTGATCTCGGGCAACTGGCTCACGGCGCCCAGGAGCACCGCCAGGCTGAGCAGGGCGAACACGCGCACCTGGGTGACCGACAGGCGCCCGCTGGGAAGGTGGCGGGCGGCCGTTCGGGGGTTCGCGGCGTCGAGCCGGCGGTCGATGAGCCGGTTCAGCGCCATCGCCAGCGAGCGGGCGCCCACCATGGCCAGCAGGATCCAGCCCAGCACCGACCAGGGCGGCAGGGCGTTGCGCGCCATCAGCGCACCCGCGATGGCGAAGGGCAGGGCGAAGATGGTGTGCGAAAAGCGCACCATCCCGAGCATCGCCGGGACGACCGCCAGCCCCGATGCGGGGCGGGCTGCAGGCGAATGGCTGCTCACGGAGCCGATCTTAGGCGCCGGTGGGTACCCCGGCGGGCCCGTAGCGCGGCACGCCGCCGGTGACCGCGGCCCAGAACTGGTCGCCGAAGTCGAAGTGCCACCACTCCTCCACGTAGGCCGTGAGGCCCTGGGCCGTGAGCGCATGGAACAGCAGCCGGCGGTGGGAACGCGCGGGCACGTCGATGTCCTCGAGCGCCGCGGCGCCGGCCTCGGGCACGAAGGCATCGAACCCGGTCCCGAGGTCGAGCTCCGTCCCGTCGGCCCGCGCAATGGTGAGGTCCACGGCGCCGCCGGTCAGGTGCGGCGGCGGGGCGTGGTGTCCGGGATCGGGCGGGGTCACGTACGGCCGTGCCACCTGCTCCAGTTCGGGACGGCCCAAGTGCGGGTACTGGGCGGCCAGGTCCTCCACGTAGGCCTCGAACAACGCGGACTGCGTTTCGATGGAGCGCCAGCCGTCCCACACACGCAGCACGAGGTCACCCGGCAGGGATTCCGCGGCGCGCATGACCCGCTCTGCCAGGCCCTCCCGCAGCCAGCAGCCGGGCAGCGCGCCGGGCAGGCCCATCGCGAAGTATCGCGGGTCCTCCAAGACCCGGGGGCCCAGGTCGGCCACCGGCACCAAGGGCTCGTCCACGGGTGCGATGGGGATGTCGCGCCAGCCGGCCGGCTGGGCCAGGCGCGGCATCGGGGTGTCCATGCGCGGATCCGCGTACGTCACGTCAGTCCCCATTCGGAGGCCTGCACGCGGGGCCCCGGATCGTCTCCCGCCAGCACCGCCAGCACCGGGGCCACGCGGTCCGCGGGTGGGGGCACCGTCGCGGGGTCCTCCGCAGGGTGGGCCTCCGCGCGCATCTGCGTGCGCACGGGCCCGGGGTTCACCGCCACCACGCGGATCCCCCGACGTGCCCATTCCTCGCGCAGCATCAGTCCGACCGACTCCAGGCCGGCCTTGGCGATCGCGTACGCGCCGTAGCCGGGGCGCCCCGCGGCGCCCGAGGTCACCAGCACAACTCCCGCGTGGTCCGCGATGGACGGCGCAAGGCGCTGCAGCAGCCGCACCTGGCCGGTCAGGTCCACGGTGATGGCATCCCACGTGGCGTCGGCATCAGCATCGGCCAGTGGGCCGAGCGGCCCGAGCACCCCGGCATTCATCACCACGCCCTCCAGGCGCGGCGCGACAGCCATGACCTGCGCCGCGGCGGCATCCACCGATTCCGGTGAGCCGAGATCCATCTCCACCTCATCGCACACGGCGCCGGCGTCACGACACGCCGAGGCCACCGACGCGAGCCGGGCGCCACGCGTGGCGGTCAGCAGAACGTGGGCGCCATGCCGCGCGAGTTCCCGCGCAATTGCCGCCCCGTACCCACGCGATGCGCCTGTCACCAGCACGCGCGACCCGGACAGGGCCGCGGCCGCCGGGGTCATCAGGGGACCTCGGCGCCTCCGTCGGCGGGCGTCGCGGGGCCATCACCGGGCGCCGGCGGGGTGCCCTTCACCGCGGGGCTGATCTCGCGCACATCGCTCTCGGGCTTCGTGCCGGCGAACTTGGCGACGTAGGCCGAGACGTCAATCGCGTCCTGGCCGGTCACCAGGTTCTGCGGCATGGCCACCGGGTACGAGCCCGGCTTGTTGGGCTGGGGCGCAATCTTGATCCACCGCTGCACGACGCCGAAGAACTGGGTCTCCTCGAATCCCTGGTTGCGCGCAGAGCGGAACGCATCATCGAGGTTGGGGCCGCTGATGCCCTTGGTGCCCGCCTCCACCATGGTATGGCAGCCGCCGCAGCTCTGCACGAACAGCGTGCGACCCGCATCGGTGTTGGCCGACGCCAGGGAGTTCTCGGCGTCACCGCAACCGGAGAACACCAGGGCGCCGCCGGCAAGGGCGATCGCGACGGACGAGGCCAGGAGTCGTGAGCGCAACGGGATCCCTAGACGAGGTAGACGAGGATGAACAGCAGCACCCACACGATGTCGACGAAGTGCCAGTAGTAGGAACCGGCGGTCAACGGCGTGTGATACGAGGGCGAGAAGTCCCGCATGTACGCGCGGCGGAGGCACAGCGCCAGCACGATCAGGCCCACCAGCACGTGCGCGCCGTGGAAGCCCGTGAGCGTGTAGAAGGCGCCGCTGAATGCGCGGTCCTGGGGCGTGAAGCCCAGGTGGGCGTACTCGTTCAGCTGGATCAGCAGGAACGTGCCGCCGAGCAGGATCGTCACCCACAGACCGCGGATGAGCCCCTTGTTGTCGCCGGCCGCCAGGCGCTTCTCGCCCCACCACAGGGTGAACGACGACGTCACGAGGAAGATCGTGTTCACCAGGGTCATGAGGACCGGCAGCTCGAACGGCTCGCCGTCGGCCTTCAGCGGGGGCCAGGTCTCGTTGGCCACCCCGTACCGGATGAAGAAGTATGCGGTGAAGAGCGAGGCGAACAGCATGAGCTCCGACCCGATGAACAGCAGCATGCTGATCAGGGCCGGATTCATGTGGTGCTTCTGCTCGGGCTGGCCGGTGGCCCCGCCCACGTGCGGTGCGGTGGTTGCCATCGCCTAGGCCCCCGCGATCTGTCCGAGGTTGACCGTCTCCACGGGCGTGTCGCCCGCGGCGGCCTCGGCCGCTTCGGCCAGCGCGCGGGCCTCGCCGTTGATCCCCGCGATGATGATGCGGCTGGGCGCGTAGGCGCCGATGGCGAGCGGCAGGGCGACGGACGGGGCATCGTCCATCACCTGGCCCTCCACCGCCACGCCGGTGGACACCAGCGCGTTCACGGTGGCCGTCATCGCCTCGCCGGCCACGCGGCGGCGCTCGTTCGCGTCGGCGCCCCAGCGGGGCTCGGGCAGGTCGAGCGGCGCGACCACGGTGAACCTCGCGGGCTGGGCGTCAGCGCGGGTGCGCACCACGGTGGCGAGGCCCTCGGCCCCGACGGCCTCGGTGGCCACCACCATCACCATCGGCAGCGCCGAGGCACCCCCGATCGCGCGGGCGTCATCCGACGGGACCACCACGTGCGCGATGGGCGCCGCCGCCGCCTTGCGGATGCGGTCGACCACGTCGCGCTGCATCCAGCGGCTCTGCGACAGGGGCAGGGTGGCGACCACGATCTCGTTGGGATCGGTCTCCCGTGCGGCCTCCGTCGCCACGTCCACCACGTCGCCCTCGGCCACGCGACCGGTCGCAGCCACGCCGTACTCGGCCAGGATGGCCAGGGTGGTCGCCAGGCGGCGCTGCACGACCTCGCGGTCGTCGTCGCCGACCGGTGCGACCAGCTCGAACGACCACAGGCCGTCGGCGTTGCGCGAGCGCACCTCGTCGATCAGTGACTGGGAGGTGAGCGTCTCGTTGGCCACCACCAGCACCGGGTACCGGGTGTCCTCCTTCAACTCGCCGCCGAACTCCTCCGGGGCGAACACCACGGCGTGGCGCGCGTCCGGAATTCCGTACTGGTACGGACCACCGACCACCTGGGGCACGGCGTCGAAGTTGAACAGCGGCGGCGGCGAGGAGACCATCCACTCGAGGGTCTTGCCGCGCCAGGGGTTCCACGGCGCCTTGGCGCCCGACTTCCACGACACGACGATGTTGTAGAAGAAGATGATCGTCGCGACGCCGAGCATGTACGACCCGACGGTCTCGATCGAGTTCACGGTCTCGAAGCGGGGGTCGTAGTCCGACACGCGGCGCGGCATGCCCTGCAGGCCCTGCCAGTGCATGGGCAGGAATGTCAGCTGGGTGCCGACGAAGGTGAGCCAGAAGTGCCAGTGCCCGAGGCGCTCGGACAGCATCTTCCCTGTCATCTTCGGGAACCAGTAATAGATGCCGGCGAACACCGTGTACACGCTGCCGCCGTACAGCACGTAGTGCAGATGGGCGGTGACGAAGTAGGTGTCCGACACCTGGATGTCGACCGGCACGACGCCAAGGAACACGCCGGACAGGCCGCCCATCAGGAACGTGAACAGGAAGCCCAATGCCCACAGCATGGGCGTCTTTATGTGGATCTTCCCCTGCCAGAGTGTGGCGAGCCACGACCACATCTTCACGCCGGTTGGCACCGCGATGATGATGGTCGTGATCATCATGGGTACGCGCAGCCAGGACGCCATGCCCGACACGAACATGTGGTGCGCCCAGACGCCGAAGCCCAGCACCGCGATGGCCACCATGGAGAACGCCATGGCGCGGTAGC
>CAZPAT010000057.1:4718-7950 GCA_964584485.1 uncultured Bifidobacterium sp. | reverse complement strand
AGCTTCGCGGCGCTCAGCTCGGTGCCGTCGTCGAGGCGGATCGTGACGCCGTCATCGGAGTAGGAGGTGACCTCCTCCAGGCGCCGGCCGAGGTGGATCTGCGCGCCGTCCTTCTCGAGCGTCTTCTGGAACTGCTTGGCGGTGCGCTTGTCGATGCCGGCGAGGATGCGGTCGAGCATCTCGACCATCGTCACCTGCACGCCGAGCGGCTGGAACAGGCTGGCGAACTCGCACCCGATGACCCCGGCGCCCAGGATGATCATGCTCTCCGGCACCTCGGGCATCACCAGCACGTCGTTGGACGTGAGCACCGCCGGGTGGTCCATGTCGATCCCGGGCAGGCCGGCCGGCTCGGTGCCGGTGGCAACGATGAGGTGGTCGAACTCATGCCGGGTGCCGTCCACCACCACGGCATCGCCGTCCACCACGCCCTGGCCCTTCACGACGGTAACGCCCTTGCGGTCACAGGCCCCCTGCACGCCGCCGCGCATCTTCCCGACGATGTCGTCCTTACGGGACATCATCGCGGCGAAGTCGTACCCGACTTCCCCCACGAGGATCCCGAACTCCTTGGCCTCGCGGATCTTCCGCAGCAGGTCGCTGGCGGCCAGCAGGGCCTTGGTGGGGATGCACCCCCAGTTGAGGCAGGTGCCGCCGAGCTCTGCGCGCTCCACGAGAGTGACCTGCGCCCCCATCTGGGCGGCGCGGAGCGCGGCGACGTCGCCGCCCGGGCCCCCTCCCAGCACAACGACGCGAGGCCCGTCACTCATGAGAACGTCATCTCCCTGCCCGCGAGGGCGTCCTCGAGCACGCGCGCCTGCTCGAGCTGGTGTGTCTGCGGGTAGCCCTCGCTCACCGACGCGCGCGCCGGGCGGCCCACGTATTCGAATTCCTCAACCGGCAGGAGGCGCTCGATGCGGCGGGTCACGAACGACCACGCGCCCATGTTGCGCGGCTCCTCCTGCACCCACTGCACCGTCTGGAGGTTCGGGTAGCTCTCGTAGAGGGCCAGCAGTTCCTCGCGCGGGAACGGGTACAGCTGCTCGATGCGCCCGATGGCGAGCTCCGGGTGGTTGGCCCGGTCCGGGTGGCCGTCGAGCTCGTGGAAGATCTTGCCGGTGCACAGCAGCAGGCGGGTGACCTCTGCCGGGTCGGTCACGCGCGGGTCGGGCAGCACGGGCTCGAACCGGCCATCGGCCAGGTCGGCCAGGCTGCTGGATGCCGCCTTCGCGCGCAGCAGGCTCTTGGGCGTGAAGACCACGAGTGGACGGATCTCGTCCAGCAGGCCCTGGCGGCGGATCAGGTGGAAGTAGTTGGCCGCCGTGGAGCAGTTGGCGATGCGCATGTTGCCCTCGGCCGCCAGGCGCAGGAAGCGTTCGGGGCGGGCGGAGGAGTGCTCGGGGCCGTTGCCCTCGTAGCCGTGGGGCAGCAGCAGGGTCAGGCGGGAGCGCACGCCCCACTTGGCCTGCCCCGCGGACAGGAACTGGTCGATCATGATCTGCGCGCCGTTGGCGAAGTCGCCGTACTGCGCCTCCCAGATCACCAGCGCCTCATGCGCGGTGGTGGAATACCCGTACTCGAAGCCCACGCAGGCGGCCTCGGACAGCGGGCTGTTGTGCAGCTCGAACGATGCCTTCGCCCGCAGAAGGTGCTGCATGGGGATGAACACCTCGCCCTTGCCCGCGTGGTACGACTCGTCGTCGGACGTGTGGTGCAACTCCAGGTGGCGCTGGGTGAATGTGCCGCGCGCCACGTCCTGGCCGGTCAGGCGCACCGGCACGCCCTCGGTGAGCAGTGAGGCGAAGGCCAGGGCCTCGGCGTGGCCCCATGTGATGCCGCCGTCCTCGTCCAGCGCGCCGCGCCGCCGGTCCAGCTGCGGCGTGAGCTTGGCGTGCACGGGGAAGTCGTCGGGCGGAAGGTGCAGCTGCTCGTTCAGGCCGCGCAGGGTGGACTCGCTCACGCGCGTCTTGACCACCTGCGTCTTGGCGCGACGCCGCTTGTCGCGGCTGGGCTCCTGGTCCGAGCCCTGCTCCAGGCCCGACTGCACGCGCTTGTGCGCGGCGGACATGCGCTCCTCGGCGTCCGCGACCATCGCCGCGTAGTCGTCCGCCGAGATCACCCGGTCCTCGATGAGCCGGTCGGCGAAGATGCGCGCCACCGTCGGGTGCTCCTTGATGGTGCGGGCCATCACGGGCTGCGTGTAAGCGGGCTCGTCCAGTTCGTTGTGGCCCAGGCGGCGGTAGCCGATGAGGTCGATCAGCACGTCGTGGCCGAATCGCTCGCGGAACTGCGTGGCCAGGTGCACGGCGGCGATGCAGGCGTCCACGTCATCGGCGTTCACGTGGACGATGGGCATGTCGAAGCCCTTGGCCATGTCGCTCGCGTACCGGGTGGAGCGGCTGTCCTCGGGGTCGGTGGTGAAGCCCACCTGGTTGTTCACGATGATGTGGATGGTGCCGCCGGTGGAGTAGCCGGCCAGCCCCTGCAGGTTCAGCGTCTCGGCCACCACGCCCTGGCCCGGGAAGGCGGCATCGCCGTGGATGAGCAGGGCGACCGCGCGGTTGGGGTCGTGCTCGGCGATGGGGTTGGCGCGGATGGTCTGCGTGGCGCGCACGCCGCCCTCGGCCACCGCGTTCACCTGCTCGAGGTGGCTGGGGTTGGCATCCAGGAAGACGTGCACGGACTTTCCGCCGCGCGAGCGGAACGTGCCCTCGGCGCCCAGGTGGTACTTCACGTCGCCGGCGGCGGCGTAGGGCTCGCCGTCGGCGTGGTCCTCGCCGTCGTCGGTGTGCTCCACCTGTCCCTCGAACTCGGCCAGGATCGACTCCGGTGGCCTGCCGAGCGTGTGCATGATGCTTGCGAGGCGACCGCGGTGGGCCATGCCGATGTGCACCTTGGGCACCCCGGCCTCGGACACCCGTTGCACGACCTCGTCCATCATGGGGATCAGCGCATCGCATCCCTCGAGCGAGAACGTCTTCTGCCCCAGGTACGTCCGCCGCAGGAAGCGCTCGAACACCTCCACCGACACCAGGCGCTCCAGCGCGGCGCGGCGCTCGTCACGGGGCAGGCGCGCACGCACCTGGCCGGACTCGATGAACTCGCGCAGCCACTGCCGCTGGTCGTGGTTCGAGATGTGCTCGATCTCGTAGGCGATCGTGCCGCAGTAGGTGTCCTTCAGCGCGGGGTAGGCCTCGGAGAACGTGGCCCCCGGCACGGCGACGCCCAGCAG
>CAZPAT010000057.1:1204-4618 GCA_964584485.1 uncultured Bifidobacterium sp. | reverse complement strand
GTGGAGGTGACCGTCATCACCTTCGACACGCCCCACACCTTCAGCAGGTCGCCGGGCACGCCCTCCATGCCCGGGGGCCAGGTGATGCCGCCGGTGGCCACGATCGTGCCCTGGCCCGTCATCAGGCGCGGCACCGATGCATTCGTGCCGAACCCGCCGGGGTTGGTGAGGGTGACGCCCGCGCCCTTCAGCTCGTCCGGGCTGATCTTGCCCGTGCGTGACCGCTGGATGAGGTCGTCGAATGCGGCGCGGAACCCCTGGAAGCCCAGGCCCGCGCAGTCGCGGATCACCGGGACCAGCAGCGAGCGGCTGCCGTCCTTGCGCTCCACGTCCACCGCGATCCCCAGATCCACGGTGTCGCGCGGGATCTTGTGCGGCTTCCCGTCCGCGCGCGCGAAGGCGGTGGCCATCACCGGCGTCTCCTGCACGGCGCGCACGATCGCCCACGCGATGATGTGGGTGAACGACAACTTGCCCCCGCCGGCGACCGCGAGGGCCTCGTTCAGGCGCTTGCGCTCGGCGTCGAGCATCTGCACCGAGATGGTGCGGAAGGTGGTGGCCGTCGGGATGGACCGGCTCTCGTCCATGTAGTCGGCAAGCGCCGCGGCGGGGCCGGTCAGCCGGACCAGTTCTTCCCCGGCGGGCGGCGGCGGCTCGGCCATGCCGCCCGTCGTGCCGGCGTTCTCCACATCTGCCCGGCGGATGAGTCCCCCGGGGCCCGTCCCGGTGACGGTTGCGAGGTCCACGCCCTTTTCGTACGCCACGCGCCGCGCGATGGGGGAGGCCGCCACGTCGCGCGCCGGCGGCGGCGGGGCTGCGGCCGGAGCGGGAGCGGCGGCGTTACCCGCGGGAGCGGTGGTGTCCGTCGCGCCGGACGGGGCGGCACCCGCCGCCACCTGCCCGAGCGGATTGACCACCTCGAACATCTCGCCGGCCTGTACCGCGATCTCGGCCAGTGTTCCCGACGCCGGCGAGGGCACCTCGAGGTCCACCTTGTCGGTGGACACCTCCACGATGATCTCGTCCTGCGCCACCGGGTCGCCGACGGCCTTCTTCCATTCGATGACGGTGCCCTCGGTCACCGACTCCATGTCGGGCAGCTGGATGGCCACGAGGGCCTGGGCCGCACCGTTGGCGGAGGCACCGCCCGCCGCGGCTCCATCGCTCGCGGGCGCCGGCGGCGCAGGCGCGGCGCCATTACCCGCGGTGATCTCGCCGAGCAGTTGCCCCACCTCCACCGCGGCGCCGGGCTCGGCGGCGATGGCCGCCAGCACGCCGCCTGCGGGGGACGGGATCTCCACGTCCACCTTGTCGGTGGTGACCTCGAGGAGCGTCTCGCCCTCGGCAACCGGGTCGCCGATCGCCTTGCGCCACTCGATCACGGTGCCCTCGGTCACCGACTCACCGAGGACCGGAAGGAGGATCTGGATCGTTGTGTCGGCAGGCGTCACTTTCGGGCTCCGAGCATACCCCCGCCAATCGCCCGCGGCCCACGCAGCAGTCGCGCCGTGGCAGGGGGACAGTCCCTCCCCCCGGGGACTGTCCCCCTGGGTAGGGACTGTCCCCTTGGGGAGGGACTGTCCCCCATCATCGGGGCGGGTCCAGGTCGAGGGCCAGGTCCAGCGCCGGAGCGGAGTGGGTCAGGGCGCCCACGCTCACGAAGTCCACCCCGCACGCGGCGGCGCGCGCCACGCCGTCGAGATCCATTCCCCCCGAGGCCTCCGTCACGGCGTGGCCGCTGCACAGGGCCACGGCCTCGCGCATGGAGGCATCGTCCATGTTGTCCAGCAGTACGCGATCGGCACCGGCGGCGAGTGCCTGCCGCACACCCTCCAGGTCATCGGCCTCCACTTCCACGGGGGTACCGGGCAGCAGCTCACGGGCCCGGGCCACCGCGGCGGGCAGGTCCACGCCGCCGAGGGCGAGGTGGTTGTCCTTCACCAGCACCATGTCGTGCAGGCCCATCCGGTGGTTCACGCCGCCACCGGCCGCCACGGCCTGCTTCTCCAACGTGCGCCATCCGGGCGTCGTCTTGCGGGTGTCCAGCACGCGCGCCGGGCGGGCGGCCTCGACGAACCGCGCCGTCATGGTGGCGATTCCCGACAGGTGCGACAGTCCGTTCAGCAGGGTGCGCTCGGCGGACAGCACCGCCACGGCGGGGCCGTCCACCCCCAGCACGCTCTCCCCGGGCGACAGCACTGCGCCATCGGTGGCCTGCCACGTGCCGGTCAGGTTCATCTGGCGCAGCACTTCCTCGCCGAACTCCCGGCCCGCCAGCACGCCGCCCGAGCGCGCGACGACCCGTCCCCGCGCCCGCGCGCCATCCGGGACGGTTAC
The DNA here is from genome assembly GCA_964584485.1 of uncultured Bifidobacterium sp. GTDB lineage: Bacteria > Actinomycetota > Thermoleophilia > Miltoncostaeales > Miltoncostaeaceae > SYFI01. The sequence continues at coordinate 2,281 of CAZPAT010000057.1, read as the reverse complement.
CCGGGATGTCACATCGCCCGCGGTGCCCAGGTCCTCGGCAAGGGCGGCGGCCACGAGCGCCTGCAGGTCCATCAGAGGGCGAGCATGCGATCGAGGGCCAGGCGCGCGTCGGCTGCCATGGCGTCATCGACGCTCACGACGTTCACGACATCGCCGGCGGCCAGGTTCTCCAGCGCCCACGTGAGCTTGGGCAGCGTGATCCGGTTCATGGTGACGCACGGGCACAGGTCCTCCTTGAGGCAGAAGACCGTCTTGTCCGGGTGCTGCAGGCGCAGCCGGTCGACCAGGTTCCAGTCCGTGCCGATCGCCACCGTCGCGCCCGCGGGCATCTCGTCGACGCGGCGGATGATGTACTCGGTGCTGCCGTCCTCGTCGGCCGCCTCCACCACCGGTCGGGGGCACTCGGGGTGCACGATCACCGTCACGTCGGGGTGCCGCTCGCGGGCCTCGGCCACCTGCGGCACGGTGAAGCCCGTGTGGACGTTGCAGAAGCCCTTCCACAGCACGATCTCCGCGGCGGACAGGGCGTCGGGCCCGATGCCGCCCAGGTCGGCCTGGCGGGGATCCCACACCACCGGGCCCGTGGGGTCCATTCCCAGGCGGCAGGCCGTGTTGCGCCCCAGGTGCTCGTCGGGGAAGAAGAACACCATGTCGCCCTGCTCGCGGGCCCACCGGAAGGCCCGCTCGGCGTTGCCGGATGTGCACACCGCCCCGCCGTTGCGGCCGACGAAGGCCTTCAGGTCGGCGCCCGAGTTCATGTACGTGAGCGGGACGATGGTGCGGTCGGGGAACGCCTCGGTGATCTGCTGCCACGCGTCGTTCACGGTGAAGATGTCGGCGCACTCGGCCAGGTGGCACCCCGCGCCGAGGTCGGGAAGGACCACGCGCTGGTGATCACGCGCCAGGATGTCCGCCGCTTCGGCCATGAAGTACACGCCGAGGAAGAGCACCAGGTCGGCATGGGTGGCCTCCGCGCCGCGGCGCGCCAGCAGGAACGAGTCACCCGTGATGTCGGCGAACCGGATGACCTCGTGCTTCTGGTAGTGGTGGCCGAGGATCACCAGGCGGTCGCCCAGT
>CAZPAT010000057.1:0-1104 GCA_964584485.1 uncultured Bifidobacterium sp. | reverse complement strand
CTCCCCGGCGCGGTCGTACAGCATCCCCCCGGCGCCGCGCACCGCCTCGCTCACCAGCGCGAGCGGGCTCGGTCCCACGGCCAGGGCGGTGGGGTGGAACTGCACCATCTCCAGATCCGCCAACGCGGCCCCGGCGCGGCGCGCGAGCGCGGGGCCGTCGGCCGTTGCCCCTGCGGGGTTGGTGGTGCGGGAGAACAGGTGCCCGGACCCCCCGGTCGCGAGGATCACGGCCCGGGCCGGGATGACCTCGCCGTCCTCCAGGCGCACGCCCCGGACGCCCGTGTCCCCCGTGGCCAGGTCCTGCACGGTGGCGTGCTCGACCACCCGGATGCCCGCGTGGGCGTGCACGGCGCGCGCGAGCGCGGCGGCCACGTGGCGTCCGGTCTCGTCGCCGCCGGCGTGGACCACGCGGGGGAGCGAGTGGGCCCCCTCCCGGGCGAGCGCGAGGGCATCGCCCGCGCGGTCGAAGCGCACGCCGAGGCGCTCCAGTTCGGCGATCAGACCGGGCGCATCCCCGCAGACGGCCCGCGCCGTCCCGGGATCGCCCATCCCTGCGCCGGCGTCGAGGGTGTCCCGCACGTGGCCATCAACGGAATCACCGGGCCCGACGGCCGCGGCAATGCCCCCCTGTGCCCACTGGGTGCTGCCCTCGCCCAGTGCCGCCTTGGTGACGATGATCACGGGGACGCGGCCCGCGAGGCGCAGTGCCGCCGTCATGCCGGCCAGCCCGCCGCCGATCACCACGGCAGGGGGCTCAGGAGTGATTTTGCGTCGTATTGACGTCATATCGCCACTGATTTTACGTCAATACGACGGATGCGCAAGCGCGGTCGGTGCTCGCCCGGAACGCGACAGGGCGGCACGCGGCCGCCCTGTCGGGAGTGCATCCGGATCCTGTCCCGCGGTCAGGCCAGCGCCGACTCCTCCACGCGCCGGGCACGCTGCAGGGCCGCCTCCAGGCGATCCCAGGCGCGCTCTTCGGCAGCCAGATAGTCGTCGGTGCTCGAGTAGACCCCGACGTTCCGCGATACCGCGAGGTAGTCCGAGATCGCCCTGTCGCGCAGGCGATCGAGGGCCGTCTGGGGCACGGTGGTCTCATCGGTG
>CAZPAT010000056.1:0-8003 GCA_964584485.1 uncultured Bifidobacterium sp. | reverse complement strand
TGGGCCTGGCGGACCGGGGGCACCGCACCCTCCTGATCGAGGTGGCGGCGGAGACCCGCACCGCGGCGGTGTTCGGCACGGCGCCGCCCCAGGATGCGCCGGTCGAGGTGCGGCCCGGACTCTTCGCGCTGTCGGTGGATGCCGAGCGGGCCACGCAGGAGTACCTCAGCATCCAGCTGAAGGTGAGGCCTCTCGTGGAGATGATGTCCCGCAGCCGGGCCTTCCACCAGGTGACCCAGGCGGCCCCGGGCCTCGCGGAGCTGGTCACCCTGGGCAAGATCTGGGACCTCGCCACGGCGGTGCGCGACGGGCGCCCGGTGTGGGACCGACTCGTGGTGGACGCGCCGGCCACGGGACATGGCCTTGCCCTGCTGCAGGCGGCGGCAAGCGTGCGCGACCTCGCCGGGTCGGGCCCCATCAGCGACCAGGCCGACGCCATCGAGAGGGTGGTGCGTCACCCGGCCGCCACCGGCGTGGTGGTGGTGGCCATCCCCGAGGAACTCGCGATCACCGAGGCCGCGGAGGCGGTGGCCATCATGCACCAGCGCGACCTGCCCGTCGCATGCGCAGTCGCCAACGCGGTGCGCACGTCCCCCTTCGGACCCGGTGACGCCGATGCCCTGCGAGCGGTGCTCGCCGATCCCGCGGCCGGGCCCGCCGAGCGTGCCGCGGCCGGGGCCGCGCTCGCGACCGTGGACGGCGCCGCGCACGATGCGCGCGAGGTGCGGGCGCTTGGCGACGGCTGTGCGCTGCCGGTCGCGGTACTGCCGGTGGTCCCGGACCTCGCCCCCGGGTCCGGGGGCATCGAGCGGCTCTCCGCCGTGCTGATGGCCGATCCGGCGCTGGGGGGCGCGGATGCCTCCTGACGTCGACATGATGGCGATGCTGCGGGGGCGCCGGGTGGTGGTGGTGGCCGGCGCCGGCGGCGTGGGCAAGACCACCGTGTCCGCGGCCCTCGGGCTTGGCCTGGCCGCCGCGGGTGCCCGCGTGGCGGTCGTGACGATCGACCCCGCCCGCAGGCTGGCCACGGCACTTGGCATCCCCGAGCTGGGGGATGAGCCCCATCGCGTGGAACCGGCCGTCGTGGAGGCCGCGGGCATGCGGATGACCGGCACACTCGACGCCCTCCAGCTGGACCCGCGGGCCACGTTCGACCGGCTCATCGCCCGGGAGGCGCCCGACGACGCCGCGCGTGATCGCATCCTGCGCAACCGCATCTACCGGCACCTGTCCGGCGCAACCGGCGCCCAGGAGTTCATGGCGGTCGAGCGACTGCACGAGCTGGTGGACTCGGGCGCCTGGGACGTGGTCGTGCTGGACACCCCGCCCGCCCGCAACGCGCTGGACTTCCTCGACGCCCCCGAGCGGATGACGCGGTTCGTGGAGGGCCGGGGCCTGCGCCTGCTCCTGGGCCCGCGGGCAGGAGCCGGGCGCACCGGCTGGCGGGCGCTGCAGGCCGGCGGGCACATGGTGATGTCGGTGGTGGAGCGGCTGACGGGCGCGCAGCTCCTGACTGACATCTCGGAATTCCTGCAGTCATTCGACGGCATGTACCAGGGGTTCAGCGACCGCGCGGCAGCAGTGCACGACCTGCTGGCGTCCGACTCCACGCGGTTCGTGGTGGTGACCGGCCCGCGCCCCGAGCCGGCCTCCGAGGCCGTGGCGCTCTGGCGACGCCTGGCCGACGAGCGCTATCCCCTGGGCGCGGTGGTGGTGAACCGGGTGCACCCGGAACCCGGCACCACGGGAGCCCCGGACGGTCTGGCCGGCCTGCTGCGGCGTGCAGGTGCACCTGATCCGGAGGGCCTGGCATCGCGCGCAGCGACTGCGCTGGAGGCCGCGCGGGCGCGCGCCGCCGCGGACGCGCACGAGGTGGGCGCGCTCTCACATGCGCTCTCGGGGCCGCCACTGGCCGTGGTGCCCGCACTGGCGGAGGACCCCGTGGAGGTCGCCGGGCTCGCGCAGGTCACGCGTGCCCTGAGTGGCGGCGCGCGCGACCCCGGCCGCGGTGCCGGGGTCGCGCCGCCCCCCGATCAGGCCCGCAGGCAGACGACGTAGGCCGAGGCCTGCACCACCTGGTTGCTCTCATTGACCACGCCCACGTTCCAGCCCACGGGGATGCGCCCGTTGATCGGAGCCTGCCCGTCGTCGGTGGCCGGGCGCGAGAACGTCACGTGCGCCTGGGGGTTCCCCTGCCCCACCCAGGTGGTCGGGTTGATGCCGCCAAACCCACCGCCGACGACGTCCTCGCCGGCGTTGCACCGTGCGAACACGTTCATCTGCACGCCCGTGGGGATGTTCACCACGTTGTAGCGAAGCCGTGTGCTGATCGCGCCGGCTGCCAGATTGCCGGCCAGCACGCTGTTGTTGGCCAGCACGCGGTTGTTCACGGCGTTCGTGGCGAGCTGTGCATTCTTGACCGACCGCTTCGCGATCTGGCTGCCGTCGATCTGGCTCTGGGCGTACGCGCCCGCGCCGCCGGCGGCGATCACCAGCGCAGTGGTGGCGATGACCATCGACGCGCTCGGACGGCGGAACTTCGGGGTGAGCTTCATTCGGGAGGAACCTCCGGGTCGTGTGCCTCAAGGGCTGCCCGGGGTCATTCGGCACGGCAGGCCGGAAGTACCCCTCCGGTGATCACCGCCACCACGGTGCCCTCGCGGCCCGTGGCAACCAGGTACGGCGGCGCGGGCGCACCCGCCGACACCCCGCGCAGCCCGCCGAGCTCCCGGCCATCCCGGAGCCCGTGGGCCGTCACGCGCTCCCCGAGCGACCGGGTGGAGGACACCAGGACCCCGCCCGACGCGGCGAGCCCCCGCCCGGCACCCGGGGGAATGCCCACCGACGGCCGCGCGCGCCCCGGAATGACCGAGTGCAGCACCGCGCGGCCACCGGCGCCCGCAATGGCGACGCCGCCCGGGATCGCCGCGAGCGCCACGATGGGCTCGCCGATGGGTGATCGGGCACGCGCGTGCTCCTCGCCCCGGCGCACGAGCACGAGGTCCTCCCCCGCCCCGACAACCAGGTCATCACCGTCCAGCCACGCCGCCGATGAGGCACCCGCCACCGCCGCCGTCCAGTCGCGACGGCGCGCGGCGTCCGACCGGGCGATGACGGTGGCGCGTGGCAGCGCGGCGCGGGGGCCCACGGCCGCCAGCCGACCTCCCGGCCCGGCCGCCAGCACGAGGCGTCCGGGACCACGGGCACGCACCCCCACCGACGGGCTGCCGGATGGATCGGTGATGACCAGCAGGCCGCGGCGCGGAGCCAGGGCCAGGCGGTCGGGACCAACGGCGGCCAGCGAGCGGACGTCGGCGACGGCGATCTCCCGGGCGTCCTCAAGCGCCGGCAGGCGTGCCACCATGACCCGGCCGGGCAGGGCGACGGCGGCCCATGCACCATCGGGCGACACCACCACCGCGGATCCAGGCCACGGGCGGGCGGCCACCACTTCCAGGCCGCCGGACGCATCCACCGCCGGGGCCGGGCGGCTCACGGCACCCGCATTCCCGCGTACACGGCCTCGGCCCGCTCGGCGGTGATGTCCCACCGGAATGCGCGGGCGGTCGCCTGGGCATTCGTGATGAGGCGGTCCCGCAGCACGCCGTCGCGCAGCGCCACCACGAGCGCATCCGCCATCGGGCCGGAATCACCCACGGGGGTCATGAGGCAGTCGTCCCCGTCCCGGAGGAACTCGCGGAGCACGGGGATGTCGCTGGCGACCACCGGCAGCCCGGCGGCCATGGCCTCCACCACCACCAGGCCGAACCCCTCACGCGTGGAGGGAAAGGCCAGGACGTCGGCGGCCCGGTACAGCGTCGGCATGTCGTCATCGGGTACCACCCCGATGCGGGCGACATCGCAATCCGGCGGAGGGTGCGGCCCCTCATGCACGCGCAGGCCCAGGCGGGCGGCGTCATCGCGCCATGCCGCGAGGTGGGACGGGTCGGAGTAGAGACCATCGCCGCCGGCGACGACGAGCAGGGCGTCGTCGGGCAGGCGCCCGCGGGCGCGGGCGAAGGACTCGATGAGCACGCGGCCCCCCTTGCGCGGCTGCACGCCCCCGAGCGCGAGCACCACGGGGCGCGTTCCCCAGCCGCAGCGGTCACCGGCCCGGCGGCGATCCAGCGGACACTCGGCAAAGCGCGCGAAGTCCACGCCATTGGGCACCACATCGGCCTGCACCCCGAACTCGGAGTCGAGGCGGGCGGCCCAGAAGGCCGACACCGCGAGGCAGCGGTCGACGTCCTGGATGGATGCGCGCTGGCACTCGTCCAGGAAGCCGTCCTGAAAGACCTCGACGTGATGGACGGTGCGGACCACATGCGGAACCACGCCCTCGGCGCGGAGATCCAGCAGGGCGCGCGCGGACACCAGGTCCTGGGCATGATGGATGTCGGCCGGGGCCGCGCGACGGAGGGCGGCGGCGAGGACGGCGGCCCCGCGGGCCACCCGCTGCGGCGCGCCCTCGCCTGCCTCCGGCAGCAGCGGCACCTGATGCACCGCCACTCCGGGCCCCACGGCGAGACCCGAGCCGCCGATGGTGAGCGCCCACAACTCCACCCGGTGCCCGCGCGCGGCGAGCTCCTCGGCGAGCCGGCGCGCGTGCACCGCGCCGCCCCGGGGCATGGCCGAGTACGTCGCGATCCGCACCCGCATCGGGGCCCCTCAGCGACCGGGTCGCACGAGCGCCGCGGCGAGCCGGGCGGCCTGGGCGCTGGTGGGGGCCACGCGCGCGCCGGCTGCGACCAGGGCCTCCTCCTGGCGCGAGAGCACCTGCGGGTCGGCCTCGGTGCCGCATACGTGCGCCACCACCTGGAGCGAGGGGCGCGCCTGCAGGGCCCGGGTGAGCGCCGGGGCGAGGGCTCCGGCCGGATCGGCATGGGCTCCGCGCCCGAGGATGACGTCCAGCAGCACCACTGCCACGGTCTGGTCCGACACGGTATCGACGATCAGCTCGGCGCGGCGTGATGGGTCGCGCACCGGGTGCGGGGTGCCGTGCACGGATGACTCGGCCTGCAGGTCAAGGCACGCATGGCCACGCACGACATCGCGCGGATCCAGGTACTCGGCGGCGCCCGCGGGGGTGTTGGACACCACGCGCCCCAGTTGCGCGGACAGGATTGCCGCGGCCTCGGCGCACAGCGCCGATCCGGCGAATATCCCCCGCACGTGGCCCGCGCTGACCCAGCCGGTGGGTTCCGCGGCCGGGATGACCGGCCGCGCGCCGACGCGGCGCGCGGCGGCCACCACCGCGTGATCGATGGCGGCGTGCACGTCGATCCCGTCGGGGGCGGGCATCTCGCCCGCGCCGATGAGGCACGCCGACCCGGGCATGCCGGTCGCTGCCATCGCAGCGAGCACGGCCTCGGCCGCCCGCGCCGAGAATCCCTCGGCCACCAGCACGACGGCATCGGTGCCCGGGTGCCCGGCGAGACGGCCGAGCGCCGCGATGGTCGATGCACCCGCGACCTCGTCCGAGAGGTCACGCGGACCCGTGACGAGGCACCGGCTCACTCCCACGCCGAAGCGGTCGAGCAGCACCGAGGCCTCCTGCGCACCGGAACCCGACGTGGCCACCACGGCCACGCGGCCCGGCGCGACCGCATTGGCAATGCCGATCCCGATGCCGTCGATGATCGCGGTGTCGCTGCCCGGGCCGAGGGCCAGGAGACCGGCGCGCCCGGCGCGCTGCTTCAGGGCCACCTCATCGGCCAGCGGCACGTCGGCGGTGAGCAGCATGATGTCGCTGCCCGCGGAGAGCGCACGATGCCCCTCGAGCGCCGCATAGGGCCCGGGCACGCCGATGACGGCGAGCCCCTCCACCGGCTCCTCCGCCGGGATGGCGTCGCCGGGTGCGGCCGCCTGCGGGTGGAGCTCGACCACCACGTCGTCCTCGTGCCGTGCGTCGTCCACGCCCGGCACGCTACCGGGGGCGGCGGGCGGCGGGGCCTACGCGGTTTCGGCCAGCGCCTCCGGTGCCGCGCCGTGCGCCAGGCGGGAGCGCAGCTGGCGCGCGTCCTCGCGGGCGCGGCGCAGCGCAGCCTCTGTGGACGAGAGCGCGGCGCGCAGCTCGGCCAGGTCGGCATCGGCCTCGGCCACGCGGCGTGCCAGCACGGCCAGGGGGCGGTCCGCCGCGCCCGGGCCGGTGGGGGCGGTCACATCCGCTCCCGGCGCGACCAGGCCGACGCGCACCAGTTCATCCACCGCGACCACGCGCACCGCACCGCGGCGCGCCACGTGCAGGGTGCCGCGCTCAGCCCGCCGCTCCAGGGCCTTCTTGGTGGTGCCGCACACCTCCGCGGCCTCGGAGAGCGTGAGCATGCGGGACGTCGTCATGACCTGCCGTTTCTCCACCCCGTGCCGCAATCCCTGCACGGCCGGCAACCCCATCCATACAACTTGACAACTACTTGGTTGATAAGTACGTTCCCCGCCGTCCACCGATCAAGGAGCGCGTACGTGGCGATTCCCCATCCCATACCCGACCCGCTGGCGCAGATGATCGCCGAGCGGTTCAAGGTGCTCGGGGAACCCATGCGCATCCGGATCCTCGACCACCTGCGCGACGGGCCGCGGGCCGTCGGCGTCCTCGCCGACGAACTGGGCACCTCGCAGCAGAACGTCTCGAAGCACCTGGGGCTGCTCCACGGAGCGGGCCTCGTGCACCGGGAGCGCCGCGGAAACGCGGTGCTCTACGAGATCGCGGACCAGGGCGTGTTCGACATGTGCGAGCACGTCTGCGGTGGCCTCGAGCGCCACCTCGCCGAACTGCAATCCCTCGTCACAGGAGAGGTCACGCCATGAGTTCTGAAAACCGCTGGCCGCTGGAGCGCGTGCTGTTCGTGATGGCCGGGACGGTCACCATCGTCAGCGCCATCCTCGCGGCCCTCGTGTCCCCGTGGTTCCTGATCCTCACCGCCTTCGTCGGCGCATCGCAGCTGATGTACGCCACGGTGGGTGACTGCCCGTCGTCGTTCGTGATCCGCCGCGTATTCAACCTCCAGGGGTGCGCGCGATGAGCGACGACCCCATGCCGAAGGTCGGGCCGATCGGTCGCCTTGGGCGCTGGTCGGCCACCCATGTGAAGTGGGTCGTGGGCGCATGGGTGGTGATCGCACTGGGGCTCGGCTTCCTGGCCCCGCGCGTCGAGACATCGCTCTCCGGTGCAGGATGGGAGGACACCGGCTCGCAGTCGGTTGCCGCCCGGCAGCTCATCCAGGACAACTTCGCAGGCAACTCCGCGAATGCCCTGATGGTGGTGGTGCACTCGCCGGACCAGCAGGTGTCGTCGCCGGCGTTCCAGTCAGCCATCGCCAGCGCCACCCGCACCCTCGAGGCCGACGGCGCGGTGACCGGCGTGGTTCCGCCGATGCCGGGACAGACGATCTCGCGCGACGGCCACACGGCCATCCTCATGGCCGGCGCGGCCGAGAACGCGACGGAGATGGTGCGCGCGGCCGACCGCCTGAAGGCGCCCCTCCAGGCCGATGGCTCGGAGGAGGTGTCCGTCTACCTCACCGGGGCATCCGGAATGTGGTCGGACTTCAACGAGGCGAACCGCTCGGCGATGCTGAAGAGCGAACTCCTCTCGTGGCCCGTCACGCTGGCCATCCTGGTGCTGGCATTCGGGGCGCTCGTGGCCGCGGGGCTCCCGCTGCTGCTCACGATCCTCGGGCTGGTGGCCACGGCCGGGGCGCTCTACCTGACCACCCTCGCGTTCGACGTCTCGATCTGGGCGATGAACTTCGCCCTGATGTTCGCACTCGCGCTGGGCATCGACTACGCCCTGTTCATCGTCGTCCGCTTCCGCGGGGCGCTGTTCGGATCCGGCCGGAAGCCCGTGGACGCCGTGGCGGAGACCATGGACACCGCGGGCAAGGCGGTGCTCTTCTCCGGCCTGACGGTGCTCATATCGCTGTCGGCCGTCATGATCGTCCCGAGCCCCGCATTCCGCTCGATGGCGCTGGGCATCATGATCTCGGTCGTCTTCATCCTGCTCG